>CALFYU010000585.1 GCA_937952455.1 uncultured Planctomycetaceae bacterium | reverse complement strand
CTAATCGGGCCATCGCCAGGGCGGTGGGAAAACCGACGTTTCAAAACACCGACGGCCGGGCACCCACGAGGAGCGACCGGCCGTCGGGACATATCCGTTTGCCGTCGTGGCGGCTTTAGTGACTGAACAGAAATTCCTTGGTGTTCACCAACGCCCAGATGATGTCCTCGTAGGCGATTTGCTTTTCCTTTTCGTGCTTTTGGATGTGGGCCAGCGCGATCTGGAGTTCATCGTCCTGCGGAGCACGCGCGTAAACGGCCAGATACAACTGCTGGATCTTCTGTTCGTCCGTCTTCTCGGTGTCCTTGGCTAACAGGGCGGCGCGACCCGAGGCGTTGGAAATCTTACCTTGGACCTCGCTGCTATTGAGCAGGTGCAGGCTTTGTGCCAAGTTGGCCTCCTGCGACCGCTCGCATTCGCAGGCGGTTTCCGCCTGAGGTTGGCCGAACACCTTCAGGAAATAGGTTCCCACCGACGGATCGGGCAGTTGCAGCGCCGACGTACCGGCGGGAACGCCGTTGTAGCCCTGAGTCGTTTCGGTGACTTGATGCAGCGCGTCGTAAAGGACTTCCGCCTTCAACCGTCGCGGATAATACCGCGAGAAATTTTGTTTGTCCTTGAGGTTGTAATCATTGGGAATTGCGCTCAGTTGATACGTGTTCGACTTACAGATCGTCCGCACCAACCATTTCAGGTCGAAGTTGTGCTCAATGAACTGCTGCGCCAGTTTGTCGAGCAACTCGGGATTCGAAGGCGGATTCGTTTCCCGCATGTCGTCTTCCGGTTCGACGATACCGCGGTCGAAGAAGTGCTTCCAATAACGGTTGACCAGCGCCTTGGCAAAAAACGGATTCTCCGGCGCGGCCATCCAGTCGACGAGATAGTGTCGCGGATCGCGGTCGGCGGGAATATCGAACGGAGCAACCCCCAACCCGGTCGGTTTGAGTTGTTCGCCGTTGCGGGGATTCTTGGCGCTGGCGACTCCCTCGTTGTGGAAAATTCGCCGGTCGCGTGCGGCGCTGGCATCGTTGGCCAGTTTCTTGTTGCCCACCCGCGAGAAAAAGGCCGACAGTCCGTAGTAATCGTTCTGGCTCCACCGTTCAAATGGATGGTGGTGACAGCGGGCACATTGAATCCGCAACCCGAGGAACAATTGTGCCGTGTCTTCGACCTGTTCGTTGTCCTTGCTGACTTCGCGATACCAGACCACCGGCGGATTGTGTTCCATGTCCCCCGCGGCGGTCAGAATCTCGCGGGTGAATTGGTCGTACGGTTTGTTTTCGTACAGGCTGTTCCAGATCCAGCGGTAGAAGGCGTAGGTGCCCTCCACGTCGTCTCCCACGCGGCGCTTATTGCGCAGCACCATGTTCCATTTATTGGCGAACAGGTCCGCATAGCCGGGGCTGTCAACCAGACGGTCGATCAGCTTGTCTCGTTTGGCGGGATCGCTGTCAGCGAGAAACTGGGAGACCTCTTCGACGGTCGGAATCTGACCGGTGATGTCGATATAGGCGCGGCGGATGAACGTTGCGTCGTCCGCGATTTGCGACGGTGGAATGCCCAGCAGCGTGAGTTTGTTGAGCACCGCTTCGTCGACAAAATTTGCCGGTGCGGGAATTCCCGCCAACTCCGCTCCCAACGGTATCGTCGCGCGAAACGTCGAGACCTGCCCTTGGTAGCGGGCCATGATGGCGACTTCGCCGCTCAGATCAAGTGAGCGGACGAGACCGGTTTTGCCCGCTTCGGCCATTTCCGGGTCGTTGGCTTCAAACAGCGCCATACGGGTCACATCTTCGGTGCTGCCGTCACTGTAGGTGGCGACCACCGTGATTTGCGGTGCGGCGCCGCGATCCATGACTCGGCCCGCCGGCAAGCACTGAATGCCGGTCACCACCGGGTCATCCGGATTACCGTATGGCATGCCCTGTTCGATCCAGTGCGCGATCAGTTTATATTCGTGGCTGTCAGGCTCCATCCGCTTCCCGCCGCCGTGCGGCGATTTGCCGACTGGCTTGAGGAGAAACAGACTTTCATCGGGCGAGGCTGGATTCAACCGCCGTCCGCGACCCTCTTTCACCAAAAACTCATAATCGTCGTCCGGATAGAATCCGAGCAGCGAAAGCTTGAAACCGTTTTGCCCGCTGGCTTTGCCGTGGCAACCGCCGCTGTTGCAGCCCAGCTTGGTGAAGATGGGGACGATTTGGTTTTTGAAGTTGATCGGGGGATCATTGGCGATCCCGATCACCGTTGCGGCAACTGTTGCCGATTGTCCGGCCTCGGTCGTGGCGGTGACCGTCACGCTCCCATCGGCCAACGGTTTCACATAGCCGTCCGCACTTATGGAGACGATCCCTTCCGGTTCGGCCCTGTAGGTCACCTTGCGGGTGAAATCGTGTTGCTGACCGCTGGCATATTCCCCGGTGACAAACAGTTGTTGACTGCGGTCGCGGCCATTGATGACAAACCCATTGCCGTCGACGTTCGGCTCGACGCGAATTCCGGTCAACTGACCCGGATCGCCCAAGCCGGATGTCGTCGTCGCTTCGTCGGCCAGCGCGCTCGCCGCAATGCCGGCCAACAAACAAACACTCAACACGGCCGGTGTCATGCGCCAGAAACGGTCCATTCTCTGCTCTCCCTGTCGGTTTAAGTCGGAAGTCGCCGCTTGAAATCCGTTGCAATCGTTAGGGTTTAGGATACCAATCAAAATATGCCGATGCAAGCACGGTTACGTCCCGCAGTCACCTGATCTGTTATACTGGCAATGACGAGAAGTTCGGTCTGGCAAGCGACTTGTGGAGAAATCTTCGCCGGATCGACACAATCGCCAATAGCGCATACAGTTCACGTTTTAACAAGCAGAAACACTCTTGCGTTCCGGCTTATTGCATTGCCGGTCGTACCCGATGCCTTACAATGACTTATGCGACATGTTCCGTTTTATTTCTCAAACTCCGCCGACCGAGGGCATTGGACCTCTATGGTGTGTTGACTGAGTAATTATGGCAATCACCCATTCTAAGAGTATTGACGACGCCATCGCCGCTATTCAGGCCGGCCGACCTGTGATTGTCATCGACGACGCCGACCGCGAAAACGCAGCGGATTTCATCTGCGCGGCAGACTTGCTCAGGCCCGAAACGGTGCGGATGATGCTGCAGCACGGGATGGGTTTGCTGTGTACGCCGGTTAGCCCGGCGATCGCCAAACGGCTCAATTTCAATCCAATGGTCGACACCGGACACAGCTCGACGCCCATGCAGACCCCGTTTCTGATCCCCGTCGATCATCGCAGTGCCGGTACCGGCGTCAGCGTGGAAAACCGCGCGCGGACGATCCGCGCCATCGCCGACCCCCATTCCCAACCGGAGGACTTCTTCGGCCCCGGCCATACGCATCCGCTGGTCGCCAAGGAGGGGGGCGTGCTCCGCCGCGCCGGGCACACAGAGGCCGCCATTGACCTGATGCATCTGGCCGGCATGCAACCGGCCGCCGCACTGATCGAGATCTGCAGCCAAGAGACCAACGGCATGTCAGACCATCAGGAATTGACGCGGCTGGCGGAAAAATTCGACCTCCCCATGCTGACGATCGAAGAATTGATCCGCTATCGCGGGATGCGCGAGCAGTTGATTCACCGCGAGGTGGACGCCCACATGCCGTCGCGATACGGCGATTTGCGGGTCATCGCCTATCGGGTCGAACACGAAGACCAGGTTCCGATTGCGATCGTGATGGGAGACCTGTCGTCGGTCGACGCCCCCTTGGTGCGGATGCATTCGTCCTGTTTTACCGGCGACCTGTTGGCATCGCTGCGGTGCGATTGCGGCGATCAACTACACATGGCGCTGGATATGATTCGCCGCGAAGGAGTGGGGGTTGTCGTCTACTTGCCGCAGGAAGGACGCGGCATCGGGCTGGTCCCCAAACTCAAGGCGTACGTCCTGCAGGAAGAAGGGTACGATACCGTCGAAGCCAATCACAAATTAGGCTTTAAGGCCGACCCACGGGATTACGGGATCGGCCTGCAGGTACTCAAGGACTTGAACCTGGGACGCGTGCGGCTGCTGACCAACAATCCCAAGAAGACCGACGCCTTTGCGCAGCGGTTCGATTTGCAAGTGGTCGAGCAAATTCCGATCGTGGCGTCGCCGGAAAAGCACCGCCAGCATTATTTGGAAACAAAGCGGACAAAAATGGGGCACATTCTGCCACCGTCTCCGGTGGACGACGTCGTGCAGCCGGCGCCTGGCCAAGAAGCCGACGGGCAATGAGCGGCGCTAACCCGTAGGGCAGGCTCCCGCCTGCCGCCGCTTTCGACTTCCACACAGCCTGTTTCCCGGCAGGCGGGAGCCTGCCCTACAGTTGGTGGAGGAGGCCGTTTGTCCGACATCCAAAAGGTGCGTGGCGACGCACCCTACGCTTGCGATTTACGCTCTCGGCGGACCGGGCGGTGAGCGGTGACGAGGCAACGAAACGTGTCGCTCTTAGTCGCAGCTTTGCCACTGCTCGATCATTTCCATCAGCAGATCCGTCTCTTCGGCTTTGGCCCAAACGGTTTCGCCCCCTTCCAGGGCGACTTCGTACAGACCCTCGCATTGGCAGTCCGGCTCACCGCAAAAGTGCGGCGTCGCCGAGATCCAAATCACGCGATACAGCGGAATCTGCTTGTCATCCACGCGGCAAAACATGCTCACGATACTCACTCCGAACTTCCTACCACGACAATTCGCCGCAAAAAAGCGACGGCCGGTCGCGTAGTCCAAAAATAAGGCACCCGTCTGAAAGGTCGTCGAAACTGCAGTCTGGCCCAATTCCTGCCGTCTGTCGACGCCGCCTCCGGTGTTAGTTCCTTGTCAATTATACGCCGAAGATTCGATTCGGCCTATGGATGTGCCAAAACCGATTGCCGCAAGCCGCAATCGGTTTCAAGTGCCTCGCCGGGAAAGTCTCCGGCGGAACGTCTCTATTGGTCAACTGATCAACCCGCCGCGAAACGGCAAGATTGACCGGACGATGCAACAATTCCTTTTAACTACATCGCGCGGCCAGGACAATCCCAAATCAAAATCGGTTCCGGGATGGCTCCAACGTGTATCAAGATGGGGTAGTTCTCATCTTGTTTTACTAATGGTTGTGCGCGGGGTTCCCGGTCATAGGCGTGAGGCTTGAGGGGACAGGCCTGAGGACGAAGACTTTAGTCTGTAGTCCTTTGGCTCCAGAGTCGGCGTGCGGACGCCGTCCGGCGGTCATCAACCAACTTCTGGCCACTGACTACTGACCACCGGCCACTCGTTACTGCTTACTGCCCTCTGCCTACCGCCTACTTTTTCACCGCCAAGGGTCGTAATCCGTCTCATACCGATCCAGATCGCGAATCAACGCTTTCCATTGAAACGGCCAGCGGCCCGGTTGCGTGAGCACGGCGCGGCTTTGCAGGGCGACTTCGCCGGGGACGGGTAGGACCGGCCGGCCGGTGGACATGGCGGCCATGTTCACGTTACAGGTCCGCTCCATGTCGATCATGTCGATCAGCGCCTGTTCAACCGTAGCAGCGCAGGTCAACAGGCCGTGGTTGGCCAAAATCAGGGCGCGTTTGTCTCCCAGCGCATCGACGATGCCCTTGGTTTGCTCGCCGTCGATGACGACCCCCGTGTACTCGGCATAGAGGCCGTGGTCGTCGTAGAACGAGCAGCCGGTTTGATCCAACGGCTCTAAGAGCATTCCAAACGCACTATAGGCGCTGCCTCCGGGCGGATGAGTGTGGACGGCGCAATTCACATCCGGCCGCGCCGTGTGGATGGCGGAGTGAATGCAAAACCCGGCCAGATTGATCATCTCCCCGCCAGTGAGGATTTCGCCCGCCGAGTTGACTAACACCAGATTGTCGGCGCGGACTTCGCTGAACAACAGGCCAAAGGGATTGACCCAAAAATACTCCGGAGCATCGGGCACCCGCATGGAAATGTGTCCGGCAATACCGTCATCCAAGCCCAAGCGGGCCAACATCCGGTAGGCGGCTGCCAGTTTCACTTTTTCTTGTCGGGCCTGCGGCGTGTCGGCCAAGGCGATGATTTTGTCCCGCTCTTCGCCGTGCGCCGCCGTCCGTTCGTGGAGAATCGATTCCGGATCGGTATTGACCATAGCCGTTGCCTCAAAGAGTGGATGTCATGAAATGGGTATCGCGCAATCGTAAACCGGCCGGGAGCGGTCGGCAACTCTCGGCATGGATTCGCTCCGCGTGCAACCCATTGGGAGAATGACTATATTGGCGGGATGGGCTTCATTGCCCGGTTATTCCCTTCGTTCATCACCCATATGCGTAGGCCTATTCCGCTGTGACACTCACCGTTATCAATCCGTTCGACCAGCAAATCGTTGCCGAACTCCCTTACAACACGGACGCCGAAATCAACGCAAAACTCGATCGCGCCAATGCGGCGTTTTCTACTTGGAGCCGCGTCGAACTGGAGCACCGTGCCGAAATCGTGCGCAATGGATTAGCACGCTTGCGGGAAAACGCGGAGCAGATTGCTCGGGACGTCACGCTGCAAATGGGCAAACCGATCACGCAATCACGGGCCGAGTTGAATACGCTCTTCGACCGGGCCGAGACCTGTTTGGCATTGGCTCCTGACGCGCTTCGCGCCGACATCCTCCCGCCCCGGCCGGGTTTTGTGCGGCGGATTGAACACGTCCCGCTGGGCGTTGTCTTCGACATCGCCGCGTGGAATTATCCGCTGATCATCCCGATCAACGTCATCGTCCCGGCACTGTTGTGCGGCAATACGGTCCTGCTCAAACATAGCGCGAAGACGCCGCTCTGCGGACGGCACCTGGCGGAGGCCTTCGGACAACTTGAAGTCCCTGACTTGGTCACCGACGTCGTGATCACACACAACCAAACCGCACAGGTCATCAGTGATGACCGCGTGCAGCACGTATCGTTCACCGGTTCTGTAGCGGGGGGACGCGAAATCGCGGCGCGCACCGCACCACGGCTGATCGACGCCGGTCTGGAATTGGGAGGCAATGACCCAGCCTATGTCGCTGCTGATGCTGACCTCGACTTCGCGGTCGCAAACATCCTGGACGGCGCGTGCTATAACGCGGGGCAATCGTGCTGCGCTGTGGAACGCGTCTATGTTCATGACTCGTTGTATGATGAATTCCTCCAAAAAACAGCAATGGCGCTAGGGAACTATCGCATGGGCGACCCATTGGACGAACAAACGACGCTCGGCCCATTGGCCGGTCGGCGGGCGCTCGACGATTTGGAACACCAGGTCCGTGAAGCCGTCGAGCGCGGGGCACGGCTGCTCAGTGGTGGTAGCCGCCTTCCGGGCGTCGCAGGCAATTTCTTCGGCCCGACCTTGTTGGCCGACGTTCCCCAGGAGGCACTGGTGATGCAGGAAGAGAGTTTTGGACCGTTGGTTCCCGTCACTGCAGTGAGCGACGATGACCAGGCGGTCAAGTTGAGCAATGATTCGCGGTTTGGCTTGACCGCTTCGGTTTGGACACGCGACGGTGACCGCGCCGAGCGGCTCGCCGCGCAAATCAACGCGGGCACCGTCTATCAAAACCGCTGCGACTACCTCGACCCGGCCCTCCCCTGGACGGGTGTCGGCGAGAGCGGAAAAGGTTCGACACTGTCACGCTACGGCTTCTGGCATCTCACCCGTCGCAAAAGCATCCATTTTCGTACTCAGACATGACAGAGCCGAAACGTACGATCGGCACAAGTGGAGCGTTCTTTGGAGCAATCAATCAATAAACTCATACACGATCTCGGAAAGTGAACCTCATGCAACTACGAATTCGCGTTATCGGCGCCGCCTTGGTCTTGCTTGTCCTGTCATGCGGGCCGCACACCCTGCCGGCCGGCGAAAGTGACGGGCTGCGGGTCGGCTTCGGCAAATCGGAGATCACGCCCGAGGTGCCGACGCCGATGTGGGGTTACGGAGCACGGCATGCCCTGCTCTCCCAGGGAACTTTGACCCCGCTGTACGCCAAGGCAATCGTGATCCAGGGGGACGACGGCAAGGTGGCGCTAGTCGGACTGGACATCGGTCGCGGGCCAACGCGGGAGATGATGGAAAAAATCCGTGCGGCGATTTCCGAGAAAGCCGGCATCGAACATGTGCTGATTAGCGGTTCGCATTCGCATCACGGGCCGGTGATCGAATTGCTCGACCGCGAAGGATTCGGCAAAGGGACCTTCGACGACGCGGTGGCCAATGCGAAAAAGTTGCCGGATCTGATCATCGGAGCGATCCTGGAAGCGGACAAAAACGCAAAGCCGGCAACGATCGGTGTCGGGACGCGGGAACTGACGCTCAACCGCAACCGTCACACCAAGCGCGAACCCAAGGCTCGCGATCCGCTGTTGTCGGTGATGCGATTTGACGATGCCGAGTCGGGCAAACCGTTGGCGGTGCTCGTCAACTTCGCCGCGCATCCGGTCATGACCAAGTCGGAAGTGCTCAAATTCTCCGCCGACTATCCCGGATTTATGGAGAACAAAGTCGAGGCGGCATTGGACACCAACTGCGTGTTCATGCAGGGTGCCTCCGGCGACCTCAGTCCTAACCCCACGGCCGATTTCAACGAGCCGCAACTGTTCGGCGAGGAATTGGCCCGTAATGTGATCGAAGTGGCCGGGGAAATCGAATCCGAGCCGCTGAAGCGGAACACAATTGCCGGCCGCGTCGATCCGTTTCTTTTCAAGTCGCGAATCGACTTTTCCAACCCGGCAGTCATCGCTCTTTATAATTTAGCGTTTTTCCCGGAGTTGATCGCTTGTTTCGTTGAGGAGGCCAAAGATGGGCACCACGCTGAACTGAACACAGTGGTCATTGGCCGCGAGATTGCGCTGGTGGGCGGGTCGGGCGAATTCTTTTGTAACCATGCCGTGCGACTGCGCGAACGATCGTACGTGGATCACACGCTGTTTTTTGGATATTGCAACGGGCACAATTTGTACTTCCCCACGATCGAGGCGGTCTCCGAGGGGGGCTACGGCGCCGACGCAAACGTTTCCCCGGTGGAAATCGGCGCCGGCGAACAGATGATGAATCGGGCACTGATCAACATCTACGAACTGGCCGGCCGCTTTTCCGCGGAAGCGAAATGAGCCCCAGCATCATGGCAACAACCCTCAGCCCCCGGCTTTGCCGGGGGGAATTTTGACGACGATCGATTTCCAGCGTAAAATGAATTATTGGGTGATCGCCGGGGAACTGTGCAGCCGACGGGAGGCATTCCATGGCCCATATCATCGTGAATGAAGAACAGGCTAAAATCATCCATGAGACGTCGGGGACGATCGAAGTCCGTGACGCACAAGGGAACCGTCTCGGATTCATTTCAGCGAATCTTGACGTAGATGAAATTGCCATAGCGAAAGCCCGCATCGAGTCGGATGAGCCAAAGCATACGACTCAAGAGGTCCTGGATTATCTCCAGTCGCTGGAGAAAGAATGCCCCGCTTTACCGTCGTGTGGGCGCACCGCACCCTTGACGAATTGGCAGCGTTATGGATGAAGTCGGACGATCGCGACTCTGTGACCGAGGCTGTTTAGGCAATCGATCTTGAACTTTCGGAAGACGCTCCCCCAAAAGGGACTCATCTGAGCGAAGGACTACGCGTCGTTGAATTTTGTCCGTTACGCGTCTTATTTGTTGTTCGCGAGGATGATCGAATCGTCGAAGTCGTTCGAGTGAATGAAGCATCCCGGCGATAAGGCCCGGTGCCGTGTTGCCATCGTGACTAAGCCTATCACGTGCGAATTGGTCAAATCGCGTTCACGACCCGCAGTCCCAAATGTTCGCCACGATCTTCCGGTACGGGCTATCCTGGTAGTAGATGTAATACGTCGTCACCATTTTCCCGTCGGGACGCTGCACTGTGCGCGTGTAGCCGAGGTCGCGGCCGCCGCCGTTGGTGTCGAGGACGACCGGATCGCTCCAGGTCTTGCCCTCGTCGCTGCTGAATTTGGCGCAGATCTGAAACGGTTCCTTGCGATCACCGTAGGTCAAACAGATGCGGCCGTCTTTGAGTTTCAGCATCGCCGGCGGATTCCCTTCGCCGACGTCCTGGACCGCATTGTTGAGAAATGTCCAGCTTTCGCCGTTGTCGCTGGATTCCCACGTGTCGATCCAGCGGTGCTTCTCCTCACCCGGTCCTTCGCGGCGGCGGGTGGTCATCAGCAGTTTCGTCGGCGACAAGCGCACGGTGGAGGGCATGATCGAAAACCCGTTCGGTTCCTCTCCGACGTAGGACAAAAACTTCCACGTCAACCCGCCGTCGGTCGTGCGGCCGCAAAACACGCGGCCCTCTTCGTTGTTCGACTTCGAGGCGGTTAAGAAGACGTGGCAGTCCATTGGCCCGTTGACGATGTAGTCCGAACGGGCCATCACGCCCGATTGCCCAAAGTCGGGAACTTTGAACGGGCCTTTCCAATTGGCGCCGCGGTCGTAGGAGTAATACAGCCGCGAGGTCCCGCCGTGCACGTCTTCAAACCGCATCGTCATGCAGAAATCGGGGTGCGTGAAATCAATCGGCTCGGTGATTTCGGCCGGCGCCGGTTCGGTGTGTTGGGGGTCGGTCGTGCCGTGCCGCATCCCGCCTTGGTTAATGAGCATCCCCTTGTTATTGGGATACTCCATTCTCCAGGTGTTCCCGCGGTCCCGGCTCCGTGCGAGGACGTGATATTCGGGCAATTGCCGGTCAATGTTGTGCCGTTCATTGCCGAGGTCTTTGTGCGTGCCAGTGCTGAAGCCGACGAGGATCTCGTCTCCCCAGATCCACATCCCGTGATTGGCCGGCCACCCGCCGAACTTGCCGTCTTCGCCGAAGACGATGACTTTTTTGTCAACATGCGGCTCGCCGGCGGCACCGACCGTGGCGAGGGCCAAGAGAAACGTCAAACTCAGCAAACAACAAGCAACGCGGCCCATTAGAAGTCACTCCGTCTCAGGGGGAAAGTCGATTGCCAACATCGGCTCCATCCAATGTAACCGCTGGCGCAAAAAAACGCACGGCCGGCGGCCGTGCGTGGTCTTGTCGAAACAGCGTCAATCCCCCACTCTCAGCCCCCGGCTCCGCCGGGGGGTGAGCACCATGGGCAGCACATGGCGCAATCACCGACGCCGAATGACCCCGCGTACGCCGATTCCGACGGTAAGGCCGTCGGTTTGGGAGGCGCCGTTGAGAATTACAGCGGCAATTTGGCCTGCATGACCTTGTCGGCTTGCTGGGCGTTGAAGTCGTGGATTTTTTTCCGCAACTCCGGCCGGCTGCAGGCCATGATGCGGATCGCCAGCAGGGCGGCGTTCTTCGCACCGGCGCCGCCGATGGCCAGCGTGCCGACGGGAATGCCGCCCGGCATCTGCACGGTCGACAGCAGCGAGTCCAGGCCG
Source organism: uncultured Planctomycetaceae bacterium (assembly GCA_937952455.1). Lineage (GTDB taxonomy): Bacteria > Planctomycetota > Planctomycetia > Planctomycetales > Planctomycetaceae > Symmachiella. The sequence continues at coordinate 16,157 of CALFYU010000585.1, read as the reverse complement.
TTGAGTTTGCTTTCAATCGGCACGCCCAATACCGGTAGCACCGTGTGAGCGGCGACGACACCTGCTAAGTGGGCTGCCCCGCCGGCTCCGGCGATGAGAACTTCCATGCCCCGCTCTTCCGCCGTGGAGGAGAACTCGGCGACGACCGCCGGCGTACGATGCGCTGACATCACGCGGCATTCAAAGGGAATGTCGAACTCCTTAAACATATCAACCGCCGGCTTCATTGTCTCCCAGTCCGATGAACTGCCCATGATGATGCCCACCAAGGGCTTGTCGCTGTTACTCATAAATTTCTCCAAACTCTGCAAATACAAATCGTAGGGTCCGCCGTGCGGACCGAAATCGACTCAGCAATTCAATGAAATCGCAAGCCGGTAACATTGGATCATTTGGCGCAAACGGTCCGCGGAGCGGACCCTACGGGGATGGGGCGTCTGATCGATTATTTGTCGTCGAGCAGGTTCACGGCGGCGAATTCTTGTCCTTCCAGCATCGCCAAACTGGCGCCGCCGCCGGTGCTCACGTGCGAGACCCGATCGGCAAAGCCGAGTTGTTGGACGGCGGCCGCACTGTCGCCGCCGCCGATAATGCTTGTGCCGTCGCCGTCGGCAATCGCCTGAGCGACTGCTTTGGTCCCTTCGTCGAAGGGGGGCATTTCGAACACCCCCATCGGGCCGTTCCAGACGATCGTCTTGGCGCCCTTAACGGTATCCGAGTAGAGCGCCGCCGTCTTGGGACCAATGTCCAATCCTTCATAGCCGTCGGGAATCTCCCCCGCGTCGACCACGATCTTGTTGCAATCGCTGCTGAAGGCGTCGCCGCAATGTGTGTCGACCGGCAGCATCAGCTTGTCACCGCCCCGCTCCAGCAGTTGTTTCGCCAAGTCAACCTTGTCCGGTTCGACCAGACTGCCGCCGACTTTGCCACCTTGCGCTAGCGAGAACGTATAGGCCATCGCTCCGCCGATGAGGACCTTGTCGCAGATGCCGAGCAGGTTGTCGATGACCGAGATCTTGTCGGAAACCTTGGCTCCCCCCAGGATCGCCACAAAGGGCCGTGCCGGATTGGCGATCGCGTCGCTAAGGTACTCGATCTCCTTGGCGACGAGAAACCCGGAGACCTTCGGTTTGTCTCCCATGGCTTGCGGCACGGCGACCATCGATGCGTCGGTGCGATGGCAGGTGCCGAAGGCGTCGTTGCAATAGATATCCGCCGCAGCGGCCAACGCCGCAGCAAAGCCTTTGTCGCCCGATTTCTCGCCGTCGTTGAACCGCAGGTTCTCCAAGACCAGCACATCACCGTCGGACAGTGCGGAAATCTTGGCTTGCGCGTCTGCGCCGATTGTGTCGGTGGCGAAGGCAACCGGTTTGCCGAGCAGTTCAGCCAGTTTGTCCGCCGCCGGCCGCAGGCTGAATTTTGCGTCCCCGGCGTCCCCTTTGGGCCGCCCCAAATGGCTCATCAGGATCAGCCGTCCGCCGCGGTCGATCACCGACTTGATCGAGGGGAGGGCCATGCTGATGCGGCGGTCATCGGTCACGTGGAGGTCGTCGTCAAGCGGAACGTTGAAATCGACCCGCATGAGCACGGTCTTGCCGGCAGGATCGACGTCCGCGATGGTTTTCTTGGCCATGGTGTATGGTGCCCTTTTGTCAACTAAGTCGCTCAGTGGTACGTCGCCCGAACGCGGCAGGCTGGCGTGACGACAATCGTAGACACCGGCGCCGGGAATGCAAGCCAGCCGACAATCGCAATGAGCGAATCGTCCCTATTGCATGGGACGCGCGGGACATCCGCATTGGAACGAAAACGCGCCCCGACCGCGGGCGAGACCGACTGTCAATGTTTAGCGGTCGTGAGTGTTGTAGAATCACCTCTCAATACGGCAACGGGCAAATCGCGGTTTGTGCTTGGGGGACGCCTTGCGGAAGATCGATAGGAATAGTGTGGGATCTACTATCGCCCCACATCCGCTTGCCGAACGGAAATAACGCGAAGTTCGTTTGTTTGAGCTATGCCGGTTGCTGCGATTGTGCGGTGAAACTGGCCCAAGCGCGCCCCTCCCCCCTGGCGCGCACGCGGCGGCTTCCCGTCGCTCCGACATCGGCGCCATCACGTCGGCCGTAACGCCCGGCGTGTCACGAAGACAGCGGCTGACATCTATCGAGAGGATCTGGCTTTGACGACGCTTTCCCGGTTTTATCAACGACACAGCCGCAAGCTGCTCCTCTTCGCGCTGGTGAGCTTCCCGTTTCTGTACCACAAAGCGCAGACCCTGCCGGCTAACAATGATATTGAAACTTGGCTCCCCCGCGATGCGGAGGTCCGGGCCAACTACGAGAAATTCAAGCATGATTTCGGGGTCGAAGAACTGATCGTCGTGGGTATCGAGAATACCTCGAAGAACGATGCCCTCGTCGAAGCGGTCTGCGAACGGCTTGATCGCCTTCCCTGCGTCCGCAAGTGTTGGTCTCCCGCGCGGATGGAGGAAATCATGACCGACTTCGGCATCACGGAGGAGGAAGCCGAGTCACGGTTGCAAGGGCTGGCGCTTTCGGAAGACGGAAAACTGGTCGGCCTCATCTGTTTACTCTCCCCAGAGGGCTTCGCCAATCGCGCCCGGACGGTTGATGCGGTCCAGGGGGTCTTGGAATACTGCCAACTCCACGGCGATCAGGTGCGGCTGGCCGGAGCGCCGGTGATCGTCACCGAATTGGACCGGCTCGGCAGCGAAGAAGAGAACCGCAAGTTCTTTTTCGTAACGCTGCTGATTTGTTTGGCGCTATTGGCCTACACCACGCGGCATTGGCAATTGTCGCTGTCGCTGCTGGGCCTGACGATCTGGGCCATTCAATTCACGCTGGCCATGATTCACCTGGCCGGCGGCGAGATGAATTTCATCCTCAGCGCGCTTTCGGTCATGGTAATGATCTTCACCTTGGCCGTTTCGATTCACTTTATGCACTATTACGCGGCTGCGGCCGACGGTGAGGATCCCTTGGCCGCCGCGTTCAAAACGGCCTGGAAACCTTGCTTTCTGGCGACGTTGACCACCACGATCGGGCTGGTCTCGCTGGCGGTCAGCGACATTCTTCCGGTAAACCAGTTTGGTTATGCGGCCGCCTGGGGTTCGGTGGTGGCGCTGATCACGGGATTGGGATTCACGCCAGCGCTCGTGACGATCTGGCCGCCCCGTCCTCAATCGGACGTCCACAGCGCGGCGCTGGTGGCCCGGTTGGGTGACTGGATATCCACGCACAGCAAGGTAATCGCCGCCGCAACCGTGACGCTGGTGTTCGTGACCTGCGCGGGACTGATGCACATCAAGACCAAAATCGACCCCCTCGACTTCCTGCCGAAAAACAGCAAGGTGCTGGCCGATTCGCTCCGCGTCGAGGAGAAACTGACAAACATCGACTCGATCGAAGCGGTCGTGGAATTCAGAGACCCCGACATGCCGTTTACAGAGCGGCTGGAGAAGGTCCGCGAAATCGAAGCCCTGATCGCCGAGCATCCCGCGGTGCGGCACACGATTTCGTCTGCCTCGTTCTTCCCGACTGATTTGCCGCAAAACCCGTTCACGCTCGGCCGTTTGCTCAAGCGGGCCGAAGCCCGCCGCGAACACAATGAATACATCGCCGATGGAGAACGTTTGTGGCGCATTTCTGCACGGATCAGCACGCAATCGGGCCTGTCGCAATACGAAATCTTTAAGCAACTCGAAGCGAGCGCCGCCGGTTTGCCCGTGCGGTTCACGGGAATCGCTCCGATGTTAAACCACGCCCAACAAGAAATTTTTCGCGGGTTTCACGAGAGCTTTCTCACGGCATTTTTGATCATCACCGGAATCATGGTTGTCTCGCTGTGGTCGTGGAAAACGGCGCTGGTGGCAATGATTCCCAACCTGACGCCGATTTGCATCGTCTACGGCCTATTGGGCTGGTTCGACATGCCGGTCGACATCGGCATGATGATGTCCGGCAGCATTGCCCTGGGAATCGCCGTGGACGGGACGTTCCACTTTTTGGTGCACTACCAGGCGCTTTACGACCGGGGTATTTCCTCGTCCGATGCGTCCTGCGCAGCGCTGCGCCAAACCGGCGTCCCGATCTTTAAGGCCGCGCTGATTTCCAGCATCGGTATGTTGGCGCTGACATTGAGCAGTTTCACGCCGACAGCCCGCTTTGGATTCCTGATGTGCTCGCTGCTTATGGCGGCATTGGTCGGGGATCTGGTGCTGTTACCGTCACTGTTATGCCTCCGGCCAGGGCGCCTTCGTCAACAATCGACGGCCGCGTCGCGTTTGTCCGGCCCTCATACGTTGCCAAAAGCGCCTGAACCGGCTGTATTGGCAGAGCGGGTTGCATGATGAACGGCAGTTTCACTTTGTATCCGTGGCGACGGGGCCGATACTTCGTTGAGAAGTTACCCCCACCCTACTAAAATGGGGCTTTCGGGATCGGCACCAAAACCCGACCCCCTCCCGAATGCGGCGGAACGCCGACGGCCGCATTTCCTTTCCGTCTGTTACGAATCCTTTTCGCGAATTCATTGATCGTTTCCCTCCACCGTCAAGAAATCCATTAATGCTTGGCGCTGCGTCCAGCTTGATGCTCCCCGCGTGGGAACGGTCCGGCTGCCGCAGTCTCCGCCGTGAGTTGCCGTCCACACCGTGCGGATGTGATAAACCTCGCCGCGGGGCGGACGCCTGAAACGCCAGATTCCTTCTTACTGTTTACGGAAGCTCCCGTATGTCTTACCAGCTACTGACCGGCGCCACCGGCCTGTTGGGCCGTTACTTGATTCGCGACTTGATCCAGGCCGACGTTCCGCTGGCCGTGCTCGTGCGCCCCACGCGTCGGGCCTCGGTGCGACAAAGAGTCGAGCAAATGATGGCCTTCTGGGAAGAGCAACTCGGAAAAACGCTGCCCCGCCCCGTCGTCTTGGAGGGAGACATCAGCCAGGAAAACCTGGGCCTGGACGACCGCGCCCAGAAATGGGTCGCGGAGCACTGCACGGGCATGATTCACAATGCCGCGAGTCTGACTTTCCACAGCACCGGACCGGAAAGCGAGCCGTGGCGGTCGAACGTCCACGGCGTACGGCACGTGTTGGATTTGTGCGAAAAGACCGGGATCCACGAGTTCCTGCACATGTCGACCGCATACGTCTGCGGATTGCGCGAGGGGCGCGTCTACGAAACGGAATTGGACGTGGGGCAGGAACGGGGCAACGATTATGAAATGAGCAAAATCGAAGCCGAAAAGATGGTGCATGCCGCCGACTTTATCGACGACCTCACGATCTGCCGCCCGGCGATTATCGTGGGGGACTCGCAGACCGGATACACGAGCACCTACCACGGCTTTTATGCCGCGCTGCAATTGGCTTATACTCTCGCCCGCTCCATGGAGCCGGACGATACCGGCTGGGTCCATTCAGAGGCCCGGTTCGAACTCTCGGGTACCGAATCCAAAAACTTCGTGCCGGTCGATTGGGTCAGTGCGGCGACGGCCTATATTCTTACGCACTCCGAACTTCACGGCCGGACGTACCATCTGACGCCGCGGCATCCCGCCACAGTTCGCTTAATGGCCAACATCTTGGAGGATGCAACCCACTTCTATGCAGCGAAGTTTGTCGGTGAAGACGCGGAGATCGACGACTGGAGTGAAGTCGAACAGATCTTCAACGACAATATTCACGTCTACAACTCGTATTGGCGGGACGATCCCGTATTCGACTGCACGAACACTTTGGAAGCGCTGCCGCACCTCCCCTGCCCCCACGTCGACCGCGAAATGCTGATGCGGATGTCCCGCGTGGCGATCGAAGGGAATTTCGGCGGCGGACGCGACAAGAAAGTCGATCTCGATTTCGATCCCCATCAGCACCTCAAGCCGCTGGTCGAAGCGGGCGAACAATTCGCCCATAATGGCCACGACACTCACTTGCTCGGCCTGGAAGTTACCGGCGGCGGCGGCGGGGCTTGGCACTTAATGCTCAAAGACGGCAAGTTAATCGGCGCCGATATCGGCCGCGACCAGAACTGCACCGCGGTCTACCGCCTGGACGCAGATACGTTTGCCACCTTAGCCAATGGCGATGAATCGGCCAGTACAGCGCTCAACAACGGACAACTCGTGATCGACGGCAACGGACTTTCGCGATCGGAACTGATGGGCATCTTTGACGAAATCGTCCGCGGTGCCGCTGCAGCGAAATAATTCCTGCTACGGTTCGACCGTTGGCGTATTCGGCGTCTCGTCGCCGGCGTCAGGCATCAGTTGGTCGAGAATGCCGTTGACGAATTGCGACGACTGGGCATTGCCGAATTTCTTGGCTAATTCCAGCGATTCGTCGATCACGACTCGATTGGGCGTGTCGGTATAAAGCAATTCAAACGCCCCCAATCGAAGCACGTTGCGATCGGTCGGGGCCATCCGCCGCAGCGACCAGTTGGCGGCGACCGCTTCAATCCGCGCATCGATCACATTGCGCCATTCGAGCGCACCGGTGAACAACTTCCAGCAGAAGTCGCGCAGGTCCGGTTCGGCCAGGCGTTCCTCGATAAACTCGCCAGCCGATTCCAAATCGCTGGCGGGGTTGAGGTCTTGCCGGTAAAGCAGTTGAAGGGCCGTCTCACGTGCCCGGCTGCGACGCGCCATGAAATGCCAAAGCCTCGAGCTGGAAGGGATCGCCGCAATGGGCAATCGGGAGGAGGGTCGGTTAGCAGGGAAATCTGTTTTTGCCGCTTTCAACAAAAACCAAACCACTACTCTCTTAGCTTAGCTATCAAATTCGCCATTTCAATAGCAGCCAGCGCCGCTTCGCGACCTTTGTTTCCCGCCTTGCCGCCGGCGCGGTCCTGGGCCTGTTCCATGCTCTGACAGGTGAGCACTCCGAATGTGACCGGCACACCCGTTTCGCGGCCGGCCTGCATGATCCCCGACGCCACTTGGTGGTTGATGTATTGGTCGTGCGTTGTCTCTCCTTGAATCACTGCGCCGAGACAACAAACGCCGGCGTATTTCCCGCTACGGGCCAGTTGGTCGGCCGCTAACGGAATCTCGAACGATCCGGGGACCCACACGACGGTAATCCGGTCGTCGCCGACGCCGTGCCGGTGCAGCGTATCGACGGCGCCGTCTAACATGCGACGCGTCACCAGTTCGTTCCAACGGGCGACAACGACGGCAAACCGGCCGTCAGCGGAGAGCAAATCACCTTGAATTTCTTCGGGCATGCGATGGTCTTTGTACTACTAACGTTCAAATTCTTTGCGCAGCGCGCAGATTTCCAACCACAAAAAACAAACCATGAAAGCCACAATACAACTTTTCTTGCGCGAATTGGCTTTAGCCACAGAGAACGCCGAGGACGCAGAGAGTCTCTTCAGGGCGAATCACCGGAAAACGCCAGGTCAAAAGACACACGCAGCCTCACAACAAATCTATTCGATCAACCAAGATAACCGCTGAAATAAGCCGTCTCTCTCTGTGTGCTCGGTGAACTCTGTGGCAATTTTTGGATCCGTGGCTGCGGCAGTGCCGCACTAAGAATAAGGTTTTGGACCAATTTTAGGCGGCCTGAGAGGTGAGCTTACTGCGGGGGATTAGCTGAGGTTCATGCTCATCAGGAATTCTTCGTTGGTTTTGGTCCGCTGCATGCGGTTGACCAACAATTCCATGGCATCGACCGGATTCATGTCATTGAGCACGCGCCGCAGAATCCAGACCCGTCGCAATTCCTCCTCATCCATCAACAGTTCCTCGCGCCGCGTTCCGGAGCGGTTGACGTCGATGGCCGGCCAGATTCGCTTCTCGACCATGCGGCGGTCGAGGTGCAGTTCCGTGTTGCCGGTCCCTTTGAACTCTTCAAAGATGACTTCGTCCATACGGCTGCCGGTGTCGATCAAGGCCGTAGCCACGATCGTCAAACTGCCCCCCTCCTCGACGTTGCGGGCGGCACCGAAGAAACGTTTGGGATGCTGCAGCGCGTTGGCATCGACGCCGCCGGAAAGGATCTTGCCGGAGTGCGGGACTTCCGTATTCCAGGCCCGCGCCAGACGCGTGATCGAATCGAGAAAGATCACCACGTTCTGGCCGTATTCGACCATCCGCTTCGCCTTCTCGATGACCATCTCCGAGACCTGAATGTGCCGGCTGGGCGGCTCGTCGAAGGTGCTGCTGATCACCTCGCAATTGTGCCCTTTGACGTGCCGCTCCATTTCGGTGACTTCTTCCGGACGCTCGTCGATGAGCAGCATAATCACGTAGGCCTCGGGGTGCGCGGCGAGCACGGCCTGCGCCAGTTGTTGCAGCAGGATCGTCTTTCCCGCGCGCGGCGGCGACACTATCAATCCCCGCTGCCCCATGCCGATGGGAGCGATCATGTCCACGATCCGCGTGCTGAGGACGCTGGCTTCGGCCGCCAATCGCAGACGCGTTTCGGGGTGCAACGGTGTGAGGTCATCAAAAAAGACCTTCTCAGTCAGCAGATTGGGATCCTGCCCGTTGATCGCCTCAACCCTCAGCAGGGCGAAGTAACGTTCGTTTTCCTTCGGCGGGCGAATCTGTCCGGCGACGATGGCGCCGTTCCGCAGTCCAAATCGCCGGATTTGGCTGGGGGAGACGTAAATATCGTCGGGACATGGGAGATAGTGGTAATCTGGACTGCGAAGAAAGCCAAAACCGTCCGGCAAGACTTCCAGCGTTCCTTCGCCGAACATCAGCCCGTTGAGCTTGGTCCGCTCTTTGAGGATTTTGAAAATCAGATCCTGTTTTTTCAGCCCGCTGTATTCGGTGACTTGCTCCTGCCGCGCCTGGCTGAGCAATTCCTTCATCGTCATCCGCTGCAATTCCGCGATGTGGATGTCGCCCCGCTTGATCTCTTCGTAACGTTCATCGGCTGATGCGGCACGGATGCGATCAGCACGGCTGATTCCGTCATCGGTGCGATTACCGTTGTCTGAGTTGGACAGTTGGGGTCGGGGTGCACTTTGATGGGTGCTGTCCGGCGAGGATTGATTTTCCACTGTGGTTGTGGACCCGGATTGCTCGCTTTTGGGGCTGCGAGGCTTGGAGGTCTTGGCCATTGTTCAAGGCTTTCTGGTTGGTGGTCGAACGACCGAATGGATGGCATCCAAGGAAGGTGGGGCAATATGTGACACAACCCAGCGCGGCCGATTCAGGCCGACGTCCCGGGGGTCAATGTCTCTTTTGACAATCTGCACAGGCCGCGCAAGTTTGTATCGTCGTGATATACGTAGGAATGATCTTCCGCCGCAGCGTCCATGCCCGAACGGGAACCCCGTCCAATCGGGATTTGTCCGATCCGCGCGAAGTGGGGCGGATCGGGCCTTGAGGGGGTCTTTAGGGAAAGGAACGATGCTTCCAATGCAGGCCGCCTCATTGCCGCCAGAATCGAGGAACATCGAATGCTCATCTTATCTCTTCGCCGGTGCTCCGGCAATCTTCTCCACAATTTGACGCAGTTGATCCGCCGCGTACTCGACCGACTGTGAATTATCGATGATGTGGTCCGAAAGTTTTCGTTTGGTCGCTAAGGAAAGTTGATTGGCCTCGCGCGCCGCGAATTCCGCTGCCGTCCAGTTGCGATTTCTTAACACGCGCTCCAATCGAGTTTTCTCGGGTACGTCGATGAACACCACCGCGTCGCAAAAATCCTTCCAACCCGTCTCCAACAATACGGCCGCATCGAGGATCACGGCCGACACGCCCGGGGCTTTTTGGGCGGCGGCGATTTCGGCTCGCAGGATTTCTCCGATCCGAGGGTGCACGACCGCTTCTAAGTCGCGTTTGGCCGACTTCGACTCCGGGTCAGTTCCGAAGACCAGTCGCCCCAACACCGGACGGTTCACGTCTCCTTCATCAGTAAAAATCTTGTCGCCGAAACCGCCCCGTAGAGCCTGTTTCGTTGCTTGTTCGGACAATCACTGGTGGCCGGCCTTGTCGGCATTGACGACGACCACTTTCAGTTGTTCGTTCAATTGCCGCGCCACGGAACTCTTGCCGGAGCCGATCCCGCCGACAATGCCGATCACGGGAACCGGTCGGCCGTGAGTCACTGACTGGTTGGACAATTCTTCGAGTTGTAATTTGGAAATTGAGTGGCGAAGTTGAATCAGTAGAAATCTATTCGCAGTTATGGCTTGGCGTTAGCCCGTTACAGTCCGTCGAACCAGGGCTGATGAATGGAGGCGAAATGTCGCGCGCTGACCTGCCGTGTGGAGGAGTGTTTTCGTCTTACGTGCTTTCTGCCCTGGCGCTAGCGATCTAAGTCAGTCCAACCTTTCCACGTCCAACCAAGTGTTTCCGGCACTCAGATCGACTTTCAGGGGGACGTCGAGGTCTAGCGCGCTTTCCATTTCCTCTCGAACGAGGGCGCTCAAACTCCCCAATTCGGACTCGGGGACTTCGAAAACCAGTTCATCGTGGATTTGCAGGAGCATCGCACCGGGGTGCTGTTCCTGTTGGAGTCGTCGGTGGGTTTGAATCATGGCCTGCTTGATGAGATCCGCCGCAGAACCCTGAATGACGGTGTTGATCGCCGTCCGTTCAGGAAGGTTTCGTTGGCGGCCCAGGCCGGAGCGGATGCCGCGGATTTCACGGCGGCGCCCACTTATAGTCGTAGCATATCCGTTTTGAGAGCAGCGTTCCAGTAATTTTCGCAGAAAATTGTCCACACCTGCGTATCGCGCGAAGTAACCCTCGATAAAGTCGGACGCCTCCCCCTGGCTGATGCCCAGGTTGACGGCCAATCCGTAGGGACTTTGCCCGTAAATCACTCCAAAGTTGACTGCTTTCGCAATCCGCCGCATATCCGCGTCGACCGCCTCCGGGGCGACATGAAAAACCTCGGCCGCCACTGCCGTATGAATGTCGTCCCCACGCTCAAACGCCGCCAATAGCGCCGGATCCTGGCTGAAGTGCGCCAGCATTCGCAATTCGACCTGTGAATAGTCCACACAGAGCAACTTCCAGCCCGGTTCGCCCGGAATGAACGCCTGCCGAATCCGCCGCCCCTCTTCGGTGCGGATCGGAATGTTCTGCAGATTCGGGTCGCTGGAACTGAGCCGCCCCGTCGCCGCCACGACTTGGTTGAACGACGCATGGATACGGCCGGTCTCGGGATTGACCATTCCCGGCAAGGCGTCGACATAGGTGCTCTTCAGTTTGCTGATCTGGCGATACTCGATCAGCTTAGCCGGCAGCGGATGTTGTAGCGCCAGTTTTTCCAACACCTCCTGGTCGGTGCTCGCCCCCGTTTTCGTTTTCTTGATGACCGGCAGTCCCAACTCGTCAAAGAGCACGACTGCCAACTGCTTGGTCGAGGCAATATTGAATTCATGCCCCGCCTCGTCGTAGATCTCCGCCTCGATCGCCTCCAGCCGTTCGCCAAATTCCACACCCAATTCGCGCAGGTAGTCGACGTCGACCCGAATACCGCGGAATTCCATGTCGGTCAAAATGCTGATCAGGGGGCGTTCCAGGTCCCAATACAGATCCCACAGCCCCTCGCGCTTGAGTTCCGCCGCTATGCGCTGGCAAAGCTGCCAGGCGATTTGCGCATCCTCGGCGGCGTATTCGCCCACTTTCTCGACGTCGACTTCGGAGATTTTGATCTGCGATTTTCCCTTGCCGATCAGGTCGCTGATGGGAATCATCTCGTGCTCGAGATAGCGGCGGGCGAGTTCATCCAATCCATGGCTCCGCGCACCGGCGTCGAGCAGGTAACTGCCCACCATCGAATCAACTCCCACGCCGCGGAGGTTGATCCCCGCCCGCCGCAACACCAGCATGTCGTACTTGATGTTCTGGTTGCAGATCTCGACGTCCGGGTTTTCCAGAATCGGCCGCAGAGCGTCGCACACTGCTTGGGCGTCCAAAGTCGCTTCTCCGGCGGGGGCTTGCACGGGCAGATAATAGCCCGCGGCTCCGTCCCAGCTAAACGCCCAGCCGACGATATCGGCCCGCACGGCATCCAGACCGGTCGTTTCCAGATCGACGCAGAACTGTTTTTGTTGTTTGAGTTCAGCGACGAATTCCGCGAATTTGCCGCCATCATCAATCAACGTCCAGGAACGCTCGACCGCTTCGGGCGGCGACGCTTGTGGAGCATCGGGAGCGAGTGTTTTGACTTCGTCGATGAAACGTCGGAAGCCGCACCGTTGAAAAAACTCCTGCAGTGCGGGGACCTGCAACTGTCCTGCCCTGGCGGCGTCCCAATCGACGTCAAGCGGCAGATCGCGCTTGAGCGTGACAAGCGTTTTGCTGACGCGGGCCTGATCGGCGTAGGTTTTGAGGTTTTCCCGTAGCTTCGCACCGGGCGCTTCGTCGGCGTGCGCCAGGATGTCTTCCAGCGAACCGAATTTCTCGATCAGCGCACTGGCTTTTTTGGGACCGACAAGCGGAATTCCGGGAACGTTATCCACGGAGTCTCCCACCAGCGCTTGAAAATCAACCACCTGTGCGGGGGTGACGCCCCAATCCTTCATCAACCCCGCTTCGTCCAGGTATTGGTCCTTGCGAAAGTTGTAAAGCGCTACTTTGGGGCTGAGCAATTGCCGGATGTCTTTGTCGGCGGTGATGATGGTCACGTTCACGTCTTGATCGGCGACCATTTCGACCAGCGTGGCGATCACGTCGTCCGCTTCCCAGCCGGGAATTCCCAGCGCCGGCACGCCGAACCCCGCCAACAACTCTTCGATCATCGGAATCTGGGGCACCAGTTCTTCGGGCATCTCCGAGCGATTGGTTTTGTATTCGGCATAGATTTCATTGCGCTTGTTGTCCCCCCGTACGTCCATGGCGGCGATCAGCCAGTCCGGTTTGCGGTCGCGCAAGATGGTGATCAGATCCCGCGTCACGCCGTAGACTGCGTTGGTTGGCAACCCCTGGGGACTGGTCATTTCCGGCAGCGCATGGAAGACCTGAAAGATCAAAGAGTAGGTATCGATAATGTAAAGCGATCGCGGCTGGGACGTCATGCAAAACTCACGGGGGGTTGGCGGCTGAGGTGCAGTGAAGCGGGCGCACAGGTCGGCCCGTCAGTCGGTATTAAACCAGCTGCTGCGTGCCATGTACACGCACCGCGTTTTGAGTGCCGCCACACTGCTGATTTCAGCACGCACTGTGCGTGGAACCGCGTGATGGCGGGGAAGAATTCTTGCGGCACCGCTGTGTTCACGGGTATCATCGCCAACGGCTCGCCGACATATCTGCATTGTCGTTTACGGTTCCTCGTCACTTCAAGAACGACCGGTCCGCCACGATGGAAGGCGCCAAATCCCCATGAGCCAGCCTGTTGATTCCCCACTGAGCGACTCGCAACTATCGAAACCATGGTGGCGTCGTTTGTGGGAGCCGTGCGACATCGCGAGCGTGGCCTTCTTTCGCGTGGCGTTTGCCGGCGTGATGCTCTGGCACGTCGTGTTGTTTCTGACCCGCGACTGGGTGCAGTTCTACTTCGGCGACTCGCCTCACCACCTGAGTTACTTCGGTTTTGAGTGGGTCCGCCCGCTCAGCGGCGGCGGGATGAAGATGGTGTTCTATCTGATGGGCCTTGCGGCAATCGGCGTGGGTGTGGGGCTGTTTTATCGGCTGAGCGCGATCGTGTTGTTTGTGACGTACACCTACACGTTTCTGGCCGAAGCCGGTCTGTTTCAGAATCATTACTACATGATGAGCTTGGTCGCTTTTTTGCTCATTCTGATTCCGGCCCATCGTTCATTCTCCGTCGATGCCCTGGCTGTGCCCGAACGGAAAAGCGCTTTCATCCCCAACTGGTGCCGCTGGGTGCTCATGTTTGTGGTAGCGTTGCCGTACGTCTACGGCGGCATCGCCAAGCTCAACGGCGACTGGCTGCACGGCATGCCGGTCGGGTTTTGGATCAGCTACAAGAGCGATTTGCCGCTGATCGGACCATACCTTACCGAGCGATGGATGGCATGGGTTCTCAGCTACGCGGGTCTGGTCTTGGACCTGGTCGTGGTGCCCGCGTTATTGTGGAAGAGAACCCGCATGTTTGCCTATATCGCCGCCACTATTTTCCACCTCATGAACGCACTGCTTTTCGACATCGATGTATTCCCCTGGATGATGATTCTGGCGACGACGATCTTCTTCCCGGCGGATTGGCCGCGAAAGTTGCTCCGCCTTGCGTCGCCTTCCCAGGAATCACTGCCGCCGGAAAACCCGACAATCTCGCAACGGGCGGTGCTGGGTGTCGTCGCGCTGTTCGTGGTGTGGCAGTTGGTGTTTCCGCTGCGGCATTGGGCTTATCCCGGCAACCCAAGTTGGACGGAAGAAGGGCATCAATTTGCCTGGCGGATGATGCTCCGCAATAAGGATGTGTTTCTGCGGTTCTACGCCACGGACCGCGACACTGGGCGAGTCGTCGATATCCCCGTCGAGCGGATGTTGAATCCGCTGCAGCTTCGGGAACTGGCCGTCTCGCCCGATCAAATTGTTGCGATTTCGCGATGGTTCGCGGAAATCGCGCGCAAGGACGGAATGAACGAAGTGGAGATCCGGGCCGTGGTGATCGCCTCTTTGAACGGACGCAAGCCGCAACTATTGATCGATCCGGATCTCGACCTGTTGACCGTCGAGCGCACGTGGGGGCACCAGCATTGGATCCGTCCGTTGACCGAACCGCTCCGCGCGGAGCCTTGGGATCTGCCCACCGAAAAGTGGCCGGATGAACTCGGGATCGAGCTTCCCCAAGCGACCCGACCCGGAGCACCGCCGCGAGATGGAAATCCCGACTAACCGGCCGCAACCCCGCGAAGCGATGCCGTCGAGTGAGTCGCCACAGCGGCACAATTCCGCACAACGCGCGCAACTGCTGCCATCGCCGGGGTTGGCGCCGCTGTGTTCCGTACAACCTGAACCGGCCGGCTGGGGGGTCAATCGTCGTGGCGGGAGGCTCCGATAATAGTTTCACCGCCGCTTTCAGCGTCACATTCTTTGTCTCCCCATCGGCAAGGCCTGCTTGATGAACCGCGATCCCCGGTACGATTTTTTCCGCGGTTTGGCGCTGCTGGCGATGACCGCCGAATTCGCCGGTGGGATGAGGGGCGAAGTCGGTCGTGATTTGCTGATTAGTCCGATCACTCTATTTTTGTTCGTCTCAGGACTCGCGTACGGCAGGGCTTGGTCGAAGCGAGTCGAATCGCAGGGATTCTTAAACTGCCAGTTCTGCGCATTGCGCAACGCGGGCACGATGACGTTGGCCGCGCTGGTAACGTTCGCGGTTTGCCTCGCGCTGATATGGCAATACCGGCACGTGCCAGCCGCGCAGCCGATGACGACTAGCATCCACGCCTATCTAGCGCAGCGTTTCGAGGGGTTTCCACAGTTACTTGCCCGCGCGCCCGAATTGTTGAGCCTACTCGGCTGTTACATCATTTTGGTGGCGTTGGCGCCCTTGGCCATTCAGCTCTATCTCCACAATCGCCCATTGCCCACGTTGATCTCGCTCATGTCGTTCGTCACGGGCATGATGGCGGTTTCCACGTATGTCTTCGCCGTCCCACGCGCGTTCGGCAACCTGCTCATCTGGCAGTTTTTATTCTTCCTGGGGTTATCGATCGGGGCGGAGCGGGCACGCGGAGCAATTCGATTTCCAAAGCAACGTCGGGTGGTCGCGGCAGTTCTTGTCGTCTTAGTGGCGAGCGCGTCGCTCCGCTATTCCTTCAGGCCTCCGTTCGCGATGCCCTGGGCGGTCATCGAATTGCTGCTGGCAAGTTACGTGATTGCCGCCGGGTTGCCGACCACCTGCGCGATTTGGCAGTCGGAATGGCTGTTTCCCTTCACGTCGTGCGGACGACGTTCGCTGCTGACCCTATGCTGCGGCATTGTGGTCTCCCAATGGGTCACGCTGGTCGGACAGGCCCAGCGCTTCGAATTCGGTGGCTTCGCGCTGCTCAACGTCGTCGGCATTGCCGCGATCATGCTGACCGGCATGGCGCTGCAGTTGATCGCCGACCGGCACTCGTTCCCCGCCGACGCGCCGGAGTGGGTGACAAATTAGTCAGCAGCATGGCCGCAGCCCGCAAGCAGCCGCGGTTTTCCAGTTCCACAGCCTCGAATGCTTCATTCGCAGCGATCGACGGAGTTGGTGCGTCGTGC
>CALFYU010000584.1 GCA_937952455.1 uncultured Planctomycetaceae bacterium | reverse complement strand
ATCACAGACGGCAGGAGTGCAGCGTTGTGAGACATGCGGGCATTCGGCGCGTTTACGCTCAGGCCCGGCAAATGAGGGCAATTAAAGCATAATGCGCGCTACACACACTTTAGTACGGGAGCGTGGTGGTATGAGCAAAACGTCTTAAACATTGGGTATTTCAATGTCCCTCAACCAAAGCGCTTCGTGTCGTCGCAACCCGATCAAGAGTATTCCCGCATGTTGAAACTGCGTTAATGTTTGGGGAGTAGCAAGAAACTGCTATTGCTGCGTGCGGCGGATTAGGTCGACTTCTTTGCGCATCATTAGTAATTCATCTTCGAGAACGGCGACCCGCCAGCGGAGTTGGGCGGTTTCGTCGGCGTCTTGGATGGACCGGCCGGCGTTGGCGTCGAGTTGGGCCAAGGCAACGGAGGCGCGGAGTTCTTTGAGCTGTTCAGGGGGGAAGGTTCCGGGGACCCGTTGATTCACCGACTCGGCATTCGCCACGGCGATTTGCGCCCGCTGCAAGCGGCGTTCTGCCAAACCTTGCATCGCCGCAATGCGGTCAAATTCTCCGGTGAGCTTTTCTTGCTTGAGCAGGTCGTTCCACATATCGATGGACCGCTGAATCTCGGCAACTTGTTCTCGGGAAAACGTTCCCGAAGATTGACGGTTCATCCGTTCCGCATAGGCCATCTGTGCCTCGGCCAGGTCCAAGAAAACTTGCGCATATTTGGGGGAGGGTGTCTGATCCGCCTTTGCAGGATCGGCAGCGTCGGAGGAGCGCCAGTTTGCGCCGGCCGCGAACGCGGCAATCGTCAGGCTGGTGACGAGTGCGGGAATGCGCAGAGCGCTTGCATGCCGCATCAAAGGGGAGGTGCGGGAATTCGTGGGCGTCGTCGGCTGCTCTGCGTGTCGGGTCTGGTCGGCCATGCTATTTCCCCTTGTCAATTTCGTGGTTGGCGAGTGTCGTGGGTTCCCCTCGGGCGTCCGACGGATTGGCTATTCTATACACGATCGGTGCGGGAAGGCCAAGAGCGACGTGAGGCGATGGCGTTGCCCTCACCTCACCGGGAGTTTGAATCAGGACTCGCGCAAAGACGCCGAGGGAAATCCTGTTGCCGGCTCACTCGCTCCCCAAATCTCGTAACAACCCAACCGCGGCGTCCACGAGCTTCTCGCCACCGCCGGGTTGGACTCGGGAATTGACGGTCTCGTAGCTCCCTTCGGTGAAGGCCTTTTGTGTGGGGATGTAGCCCGGGGCGTCGTTGGCCAGTTCGATGACCAGCGTCGTGGCAAACGGCGAGGCTTGTTTGATGGCCATGCCGAGTTCGACGAAGATTTCGCCCGGCAGCGTGACGATTGCCACGTCGTCGCTGAGTCGGATGGCTTGGACTTCCAGCGGAATCGTGTCGCCGCCGCGCTGGGCCAGGGCGGTGATTTTGTAGTTCTCGACCCGCTTCAGGAACGGCACCTTGCTGTCGGCCACGCTCTCCATCCCAACAGCAGCGGCTTGGGTTTGTTCGGGCGTGTATTTTTGCAGCGGAACATTGATGACGGTTTGCCGTACGGCGAGATTGGGCGATTCGACCGACGGCAGTTGTTTGAGGTCTTTGCCAACCGTCTCTGCCAGCATGTTCCCGATTTCGTGGGCGGTGCGGCGGCCGCGGATTGTGACGTCGACGTGGTTGATGTCGCCGCACGTGCCGGCGCCGAACAGCGAAAGGAATTCTTCGCCGAATTCTGTCCGCAGCGCGTCTTGCAGGTGCTTCGGATAGTCGCCGGAGTATTTTGTGCCACCGACGGTATCGAGGTGGAGTGCGAAGGAGACCAGTGCAGCGAACGGTTTGTCGCCGCCGAGGGTGGAGAAGCTAATCAGGCCGACTTCCGGGTCGATCGGACCGGCGGTGCGGACGATGTTCGGATTCTGCTGGCCGGGATTGAAGCGGACGGCGCCGTTGTTCATGTGAAAGCGGCGGTTGAAGGAGAGGCGGTCCTCGTGAGCATAGCCGGCCGCCAATTGCACGGGGCGGAGCTTGGCCTGTGCCTGTTGGACAGCTGAGGCAAGTTTCTCGACGAGTTGCGCGGGGTAATCTGTCTTTTCGTAGACGTCCTCCCCATGCGCTTCGATGGCCTTGCGGTGAAAGTGCGCTCGCAATGCGCCGAAATAGAGCGGGCCGGTATGGGAGTGCGTGGCGGCGATGGCGATCTGTTTTTCGGGGATGCCGGTTTGCTTCGACGCCAATTCGCGTGCTCGTGTAGAGACGTCGAGCGGGATGCCGACAACGTCGACGAACACCAATGCAGCCGTCGTGTCATCTTGCGAAAATACGACCGCCTTGGCGTAGAGCGGGTCGAGAACTCCTGTGCTGAGCCGTTCGCGGAAGTAGCCGCTCATGCGGTACGGCACCGGCGGCGTCACGTCGACGGCGGCGACGCCGGCGGAGAACTGGCCGGCGGTCGCTGCGGTGGGTAGCAGGGCGATGATTACCGTCGCGAGCACTGGGAAGGAACGAGTGGTCATCTTGGGGCCTAACGATTTGGTGGATGTTGACATCGTTCCGTACGACACGGGGCGGCGGATATGCTCAGCGTTCGTCAATTGCGACCGCAAACGGTCGGTCTGGGATGTGGTTGGCCGTTATGCCGGCGGGATGTCGGACGAGCCCGAACCGGGGGGAGTGGCGGCTGCGCTGTCGGTGCTGGGCGGCGGATCGCTGAGTCCCAGCTTTTCACGTTCGAATCGTTCCCGGTCGGCGCGGAACGCGGCGACGGCGTCGCGGAAGCGTTGTTGTTCGTTTTGGAAGTGCTTGACGTCGGCTTGGAAACGCCGGTGCGCTTCCTGGAGTTTGCTTTTCTCCGACTCCATGTGCTCGCGCTCGAAGACGAGTTCGGTCGCGGCCGCGTGATGTTCCTGTTCCATGCGGGCCTTGTCCGCCTGAAAGGCTTTGACCGCTTCGCGAAAACGTTGTTGTTCGGCGAGAAACTCCGGTGGGGCTTCTCCGGCGGCGGGTGGCTTGGCGGATTGCAACTCGGCGACCTTTTGTTCCAGGACCCGTTTCTCTTGTTCAAGCGTTTGCTGGCTTTGGCGGAGCTTTTCCAATTCGGCCTGGGTTTTCGCGTCGTCGGCCGAGACCTGGGCGATCTCCTGCTTGCTGGCCAGTTCGAATTTGGCGACGGCCGCCGTGAATTGCTGCTGATCGATCCGCAATCGTTCCTGCTCCGCCTTGTGTTTTTCCAAGGCGGCGTTGAGGGCTTCGCGGTCGGCAAGCAGTTTTTGCTGCCCCGAGTTGAGCTGGTCTTGGCGGGCCTGCAGTTCGTTTTGTTTGCGTTCGAGTTCAGCGTGCAGTTGTTCCAGTTTCTTCCGGTCGGCATCGGATAATGCCGGGGCGGCCGGCGTTTCCTGGGCTTGGCGGAACGCTCGCTGTTCGGCTTGCAGTTTCTGACGCTCGGCTTGCAGTGAATCCCGCTCTTGGGCGAGTTGCCGTGATTGTTCCTGAACCTCCGTCTGACGGCGGGAGAATTCGGCGCGTTCGGTTTCTAGCTGCCGCCGTGCTTCGTCGAGCGCGGACTGCTCGGCGGCGTCGGATTGCCCGGCGGCGTCGGCTGCTGGAACAGCGTTCATTTCAAAATCCGCAACCCGCTGGCTGAAGTCGTGCTGCTCGCGGGTGAGTGCGTCGCGCTGTGACTGCAATTCTTGACGCTCCTGGGCCAATTCGTCCCGCTCGGTCTCAAGTGCCTGTTTGTCGTCAGAGTACCGCGCATTCTGGAATTCCACGTCCTTCCGCTCACGGTCCAGTTCATCGCGCAGGCGTTGGATTTCGGCTTGATGTTGCTCCAGTTCCTCGGCGCGTGTTTTTAATGCGGCTTCGTCGGCTTCCAATCGGGATTGCTGTTCGCGCAGTTTTTCGGATTGCGCTGATGCCAACTCGCGGTCGGCGGCAAATTGGGCTGCTTGCTCTTCCAGGCTGCGGCGCTGTTCATCGATTTCAGCTCGCTCCCGCTCCAACGCTTCTCGTTGTTGCGTCAGCGACTCGGTTTCTTGCTTCAACACTTCGCGTTGGCCGTCCAGGTCGCCGGTCGATTGCAGCAGCGCCTCGCGCTCCTGTTGGAAAGCCTCGCGCTGCTGTTGGAGCTCCTCTCGCTGTTGATTTAGCGAGTCGCGATCGGCGTCGAGTGTCTGTCGTTGTTCGGCGAGTTGCGACGCTTGGGTTTCATACTCCGCCAGTTGCGATTGCAGTTCGTTTTGTTCGGCTTCCAAATCGGCCGCTTTGACGTCCAGCGTCGCCCGCTCTTGGTTCAGTTGTTGCTGCAATTGTGCCAATTCGGCAGCCTGTGCCTCACTTTGTTCTTTTTCCGCCGCGAATGCGGCAACCTGGTCTTGGGCCGTTTGTTGGGCGGCGGCATGCGCGGCGATCTGTTCCTCCAATGCGCCGCGATCAATGTTGAGTTGGTTGCGCGCTTCGTCGAGTTCGCGGGACTGTTCGGATAGCTTGGCGAATTGTTCCTTAAGTTCCTCTTGGGTCTGATTTGACTCAGCGACGGCTGCTTGGAGTTCCTTGCGTTCTGTTTCTAGTTCTGCGCGCTCCGCGTCGAGGGCGGCGCGGGCTTCGGCGAGTTCTTGTTTCGCCGTTTCGACCCCGGCCGCAGCGGCGTCGATCTCCTCCCGCTTCTCCTCCAACTCGGCCAGCTCATTTCCGTAACGCAGCTCTTCGGACAACACCGCATCGTGTTCTTTTTTGAACTCCGCCCGTTCGGCCTCAAGCACATCGCGCATTGCGTCGAGTTCTTTACGGCGCTTGGCGATCTCGGCGTGGAGCGTTTCGCGTTCTTCGGCGAGTTCCTGTTTTTCTGATCGCAACAGGAGTTGCGCCTCCTGGAGCTTATCGCGTTCATTGCGAGACTCCGCTTCGAACTCCTGCTGCTGGCGTTCCAATTCGGCCCACTGCTCGTCCAACGCGCTGTAGGCACGGTTCGTCGAGCTTGACATGGCGGACGAACTGCCGGCGCTCATCACGTTCTCGGTGAACTCCGCGTGCGAATAAGCGGAGACCGACGGCTCATCGCCATCGCCGGCGAGCACGATGTCCGGCGGGTCTTCGGCCGGTACGGAGGGGGCCGGGGCGTCGTCGACGTCCGGGAAGGGAGGTAACTCATCGACGGCGGAGAGGGATAAGACGTCCTGTTTGTCCGACTCGTCTGCAGCTTGGGGCGCCTCCTCGAATTGCGGGCCGGTGTATTTGATCCGCATCTGATAGTTTTGCACTTCGAATTCGTCGCCGTGCTCCAGCAGATGGCATTGTATCAGTTTGCCGTTGACCAGCACCGTCTGTCGATTGAGCAGGTCGATGATCCACATTCCTTGGCGGGTTCTGAGCAACGAACAATGCACCCGTGGGTTTCCGCTGGCAATCCGGATCTTGCAACCGGATACTTTTCCGGCCAGCGTGAGCATGCGGCTGACCGGCCAGACTTTGTGATCGCCGTCGTCGCGAAGAAATTCGATTTCCGCTTCGGGCAGTGGACCGATCTCGTCCTCGTATCGGTTCAGCGGATTGAGGTTGGCGAGCGTGAAATCCGCGGCTTCGCTGGCAAAGGGATCTTCGGGATCGATCTCCAGATAATAGGTCCCCAAGCGAACACGGCGGCCGGGAACGAGCCAGTCGGCGCGGCGCTGTCCGCCGGCCCAGTGTGTCCCGTTGCGGCTTCCCAGATCGACGCAGAAGACGTTGCCGTTGATGACCTGCAAATAGGCGTGCCGGGAGCTGACCTTAGCGCAGTCGAGTTGCACGTCGCAATTCGCGGTGCGGCCGACAATGGCATAGGGCGTTTCAATCGTCTGCACCCACGTCTCGTCGTTGTCTGTATTGGTGATCGCCAGCCGAATCGGACCTTCCGCCCCGACGGCATTGCGCAATAGTTCGACGAGCTGGTCATCCACGATATTGGGTCCTCTCTGTACATGCGAGATCGGGCGCCCAGACTGCCCCACCCGCATTCTGTGCG
Source organism: uncultured Planctomycetaceae bacterium (assembly GCA_937952455.1). Taxonomy (GTDB): domain Bacteria; phylum Planctomycetota; class Planctomycetia; order Planctomycetales; family Planctomycetaceae; genus Symmachiella. Next base: position 7,283 of record CALFYU010000584.1, on the reverse strand, counting down.
GTAACGGTTGCGTAAGTCAAGCACTTACCGTAGCGGCGGCGTAATGAGTGGAAATGGGTGAGCGCTGCGGGATCCGCCGGTCGTAGATCTAGGTCTGAAAGTGGAGCAACTTGGACGATTTGACTTATCGCCCGTCAGGGATAAACTGGCCGTTTTGGCCAAGACCGCGCCGGCTTCCCGCCGGCCGCGTATTTCAATACAAGTAGTTTCAAAACCCTCTGATGCGTCACGCAGGCGCTTTCATGAAAGGTTCTCGAACAAGCACAACCGGGTTTTGAAACTGGTTCTAGACAGTGTCGGCACAAATGTATTCGTGAGGTGAGAGAGATGGCACAGACAGCGGACAAGGAACAATTCACATTTCAGACCGAAATCAAACAACTGTTGCATCTGTTGTCGCATTCGTTGTACCAGAATCGCGAGATTACGATCCGCGAGTTGGTCTCCAACGCTTCGGACGCCCTCGACAAGATGCGGTTCATTCAGCTCAACGAAGAAAAGTATCGAGATGACGCCGACCTGGTGATTCAACTGGAGCCGAACAGCGACGAGCGAACGTTATCGATTGTCGACAACGGAATCGGGCTGACGCATGACGAACTCGTCTCGAATCTGGGAACGATTGCACACAGCGGGTCGTTGGAGTTTTTGAACAATCTCTCCGGCGACGCCGAAGCGGACCTGTCGCTGATCGGGCAATTCGGCGTCGGGTTCTACAGTGCGTTCATGCTGGCCGACCGCGTGGAAGTCTTTACGCGCAGTTATCATGAGTCGTCCGGTTGGCGGTGGGAGTCGGAGGGGACCGGCAGTTTTTCGATCGAGCCGTGTGACGATCTTCCGCGGGGAACGCGGGTCAAGCTGCATTTGAAGGAGGGGCACGACGAATTCACCAGCGAGCAGCGGTTGAAGTACATCATCCGCAAACACTCCTCATTCGTGCCGCACCCGATCCGTTTGGGGGATGAACAACTCAACGAGCAGCGGGCGGTCTGGACCGAGCCGAAGAGCCAACTGGACGACGAGGCATACGAGAAGTTTTATCAATACCTCACTCACCGCGCCGACGAATCACCGCTGTGGCATTTGCACCTCTCGGCCGATTCACCGATTCAATTCCACACGCTGGTCTATTGCCCGGCCACGAATCTGGAATCGATGGGGTTCGGCCGCGTCGAGCACGGCATGCATCTGTGCGCCAAACGGATTTTGGTGCAGGACGACTGCCGCGAACTCGTGCCGGACTATCTGCGGTTCTTGTACGGAATTGTCGACTCGGCTGACTTGCCGCTGAACGTGTCGCGGCAGGCGCTGCAGGACGACACGATTTTTCGCAAAATTCGCAAGGTGCTCATCAAACGCGTTCTGGATCACCTCACCAAGATGGCCGATCAGGAACCGGAGAAGTATCTGGAATTCTACCGCTCCTTTGGCACGATACTGCGAGAAGGGGTTAGCACCGATTTTGAGAATCGCGAGAAGATCGCCGGCCTGATGCGGTTCAAGTCGTCGCACACGACGGGAGAAGAGTTGACGTCGCTGGCGGATTACATCCAGCGTGCCGGAGAAGACCAGACGCAGATCTACTATCTGGGCGGAGCCGATCTGTCAGCGATTGTGAAAAATCCCAACCTGGAGATCTTTCAGAAGAAAAAGCTGGAGGTGCTCTACCTGGCGGATCCGATCGACGAGATCATGCTCTCCAACCTGCACACCTTCGACGGCAAGCAACTGACGTCGATCGACGCGGCCGATGTGGAGTTTCCCGAAACGGCGGATGAGGAAGCGGCTGACGGTGAATCCAAAACTGAGGAGCAAGAGGACGCAAGCAATACGCCCGGCTTCGAGACCGTCGTGTCGCTGTTCAAAGAGGCACTAGGCGAATTGGTGCAGGACGTGCGGGCCTCAAAACGGTTGACCGACAGCCCCGTGTGCCTGGTGAACCCCGAGGGGGCCATGAGTACTCAGATGCAAAAAGTGCTGCGGATGACCAACAAGGATTTCGAAATGTCCAAGCGGATTCTGGAGATTAATCCGTCCGCTCCGCTCATTAAGCGGTTGGGTGCGTTGTCGGGCAATATCGACCACAGCGAGTTTATCCGGCAATGCGCCCGGCAATTATTCGATAACGCCATGCTGTTGGAGGGGTTGCCGCCAAAGGTAGAGGACGTCGTCCGCCGCACACAGGATTTCATGTCGGAATTGGCGGAGAAGCGTTCGCCGATTATTACGTAGTGCCATAACTGTCTCCTCGGGGGCTCCGCTGCTTCTTTCTTGACGGGAGAAGCGGTGCGTGAGACAATTTGGGTGTTGTGCGAAGTGCAAAGGGCTTGCAGTTAGCATTTTTTGACGAGTCGAAACCAAAGTGGGGACGCTGAATCATGATCCATAAACGAGTATTTCTGGCCTGCTGCCTGATGGTTGCGGTTGCAGCGCCGTTGTCCGCCGCGGAGATTTCTGGTGAATATTTGGAGGCGCGCACCTGCGACGTTTGGACGGGGCCTTGTTTTGCCAACGGCGAGATCGGTTTGGCCGGACAAGAAGCAGTCATGGCCTGGAAGGTCGACAAAGGGTCATGGCAGGGGGTGCAACTCGATAACCTCTCCGCCGTGCTCGTGATCAAGGGGACCGACACGCTCGGTTTCGGCGGGACGTTTGAAGTGCGCCCCGACCCAATCAAGTCGGTGATTCTGATCGACAAAAAAGCGGACAAGCGCCAACAGGATGCTCTGGTGGCGTTCGTCAAGTATTCAGCCAAGAACCTGACCCAACACGTCCAACGCGTGGAACAAACCGAGATCGACTTAAAAAATGATCATGTCGAAGGGGTGGGGGTCCTGAAAGCCGGAAAATTGGCGGCGATCGAAACCCGCGAACTGCAACACGGTGATTGCGTCTGCACGAATGAGGACATCTTCTACCCGCCGCTCACGGAAGTCGACAACTACCATCCGGCATTTACCAAGCAGCTTTCCTTTTCCGGCAAGGGGCTGAACAGCACCTGGAACCTGCTCGGCAAGCGGAGCGCCTTTATGGCAACGTTTGAGAAGTAAAGGGTGAGAGGCCGAACTTGATGTTGTGAAAAAAATTTCGAGCGGGACGTCCGGTATTGCCGGCTCCCGCTCGTTTTTTGTCGACATCTCGCCCGCGCAACCTGTCAACGGGGGGCGGGTCGTCGTACAATGAAGCGGAGCTGCCGGGGGAAATCAATAGGCGGCCGGCGGTGACTAGTGCCACCAAGAATTTGCAAACGACTGAGGTATTTTGAGGATTACCAATGAAGTTTTTCATGACGCTGATTGTCTGCGTTTGCCTGACCGCCGGGTCTTTAGCGGCGGCCGAACCGACTCATAAACTGAAGACCGTCAAAGGCTTGCCGGAAGGCTTGTCTCCCAAGGTCGCTGAAGTGTTGAGCGAAACGGGATACGAGGTCACCGGCCCGGATGGCGTGGTCTGTGTAATCTGGCTGGCCAAAGAATTGGGTGTGAAGCCCAAGTTCAAGCCGTCTCTGAGTGTGGCTTACCCGTTCACCAACGGGCAATTGTTGGGTGCGGTACAGTTTCCCGAGGGGACGCACGGCGTGGATTTCCGTGCACAGGAAATCGAATCGGGCGTGTATACGCTGCGGTACGGACAACAACCCGTGGACGGCAACCACCTGGGGACGAGCGAAATCCGCGACTTTTGTCTTGCGCTCCCGGCCGACAAAGACAAAGATCCCAAACCGATCTTCGATATGATGCAACTCACCGGGACCTCGGCAGATGCGGCCGGGTCGACGCATCCGGCAATCTTCTTGATGAGCGCGCCGCCGGAGAAGCCGGAAAAGGAAGCGAAGCTGCTTCAGGATGAGGACCACGACTATTGGATCTTGCAGATGGCCACCACCGGCAAGGCGGGGGATAAGTCGGTTCCGCTCTCCATGCGGATCGTGGTCGTGGGGATGGGGGAATAGATGAGATTTTGGGTGTTGTTATTGTTGTCAGTTGTTTTGGCTGTTAGCGGCTTTGAAATCCGCGGAGAGGATCAGCCCGCGCAGCCATCCTCCGAAGCTGTCGAAGATCAACCGGCAGACGAGGCCGATGCCCGCAAAGAGTTACTGACCGGACAGGTCAAGTTCCTGGGGCCGGCGTTGCGCAATCGCGGCATCAAGGCCTATGAGGAGATGGACAAGCAGGTTGTGCTCATCACCGACGAAGGGGAATTGGTTCCGCTCGTCGCCGATTGGCGCGGCCGGGCGTTTTATCAAGACGAACGTCTCCGCGATCGCAAAGTCCCACTCGTCGTCCGACGCTCTCCGGGCATCTCCTATAGACAAGTGTTGATCGTTTATACTATCGACAAAAACGGACAGCGGATGTACACCGATTATTGGTGCGACATTTGTTCGATCCCCATGTATGAGATCAAGGACTGCGAATGTTGCCAGGGGCCGATTCGCCTTCGCTTCCAGGACCGCCCGCTGCCGTCTTATTTAGCGAAAGAAATCGGCACGGACACCAACACGAATCCTGAGGATGCCCAAGACGAGGAAGATAGTCCGAGTAAGGACAAATCACGATAACGCCTCGCCCCACCAACCGCGTCACGGCGCCAGTTACTGCCTACCGCCCTCTGCCGACTGCCTACTATCGCGATGGATTGGAAACTTAACGAACGTGCGCTGGCGGTGGTGGACGGATTGTTGCCGGTCTCCGAGGAGTTACGGCTTCAACTGGTGGAGGAGCCCGGCGGAGGCCGCGTTGTCGACTGTGGCGTGAAAGCGACCGGAGGCCTGCGGGCTGGGTTGGCGCTGGCACAAGTCTGCACGGCTGGATTAGCTGAGATTTCAATCGTGCCGGGCGAGGTTGGCGGTGCCGGTTGCCCGCACGTGTTGGTGGCGACCGACAGTCCCTTGCCCGCTTGTCTGCTCAGCCAGTACGCCGGTTGGCAGATCGCCGTGGAGAAATTCTTTGGTATGGGCTCCGGTCCCATGCGCGCCGCCGCGGCACGCGAAGAGTTGTTTGAGAAACTCGATTACCGCGAACGGCCGCAAAGTTGTGTCGGTGTGCTGGAAACAGACCAATTGCCCGGGCCGGACGTATTTGAATTCATCGCCGAACGGGCCGGTGTGCCGCTTGAGCAAATCACGCTCTTGGCTGCGCCGACGGCCAGCATCGCCGGCAATTTTCAGGTTGTCGCCCGCGTGGTCGAAACAGCCCTGCACAAACTGTTGGAACTCGGCTTCGACATGAACCGAGTCATCAGCGGCTGCGGCACCGCTCCCCTCTCTCCGGTGGCGGGAGACTTTCTCTCCGGAATCGGCCGGACGAACGACGCAATTCTTTATGGCGGACGAGTCACCTTGTGGGTGATGGGCGATGACGACTCGCTCAGCGAGATCGGCCCTCGCGTTCCTTCGGATTCGTCGGACGCCTACGGACGGCCGTTTTTGGAAATTTTTGAGGCGGCGGGGCGTGACTTTTACAAAATTGATCCGCATCTGTTCAGCCCGGCTGAGATCGTGTTCCAAAACATCGAGACCGGCAACTCCCAACGGTTCGGCAAGGTGGCGCCCGATATCCTGACTCGCTCGTTTGGTTTTTAGCGGTGAGCCCATAACACGACGTTTCCCCGCCATGCATATCGCTGCCATTGCAAACGCCGACAGTTGGTACCGTCGCGACTTGGAGCGCGCGGCCCTGGCGCGGGGACATCAATTTTCACGCGTCGACTTCCGGCGGCTGACCGCGACGGTCTCCGGGGATATTGTCGAAGTGGTCGCCGACGATCTGTGTCTTAGCGACTGCGACGCCGTGATCATCCGCACAATGCCGCCCGGTTCATTGGAACAGGTCGTGTTTCGCATGGACTTGCTAGCGCAGTTGGAATCGGCCGGCGTCACGGTCATGAATTCCCCCAAGGCGATCGAATGCGCGGTCGACAAGTATTTGACCACGGCCCGTTTGCGGGACGCGGGATTGCCGGTGCCGGCGACGGTCGTGTGCGAGAACTCTGAAGCGGCGATGACGGCGTTTGACGAATTGGGCGGTGACGTTGTTGTCAAACCGATCTTCGGGGCGGAAGGCCGTGGGATTCTGCGGGTCAGCGATCCCGACTTGGCATTTCGGACATTTCGCACGTTGGAACGGACGCAAGCGGTGCTTTATCTGCAGCGTTATTTGGCACACGAGGGGTTCGACCTGCGGGCGATGGTACTCGACGGCCGTCTGATCGGTTCGATGCGGCGGCACGGCAACGGAGATTATCGCACGAACGTTTCCCGCAATGGCACAGCGACGCCGGTGGAGTTAACGTCTGAGGAAGCGGATTTGGCCTTGCGTGCGGCGGCGGCAACCGGCTGCCGTTTCGCGGGAGTCGATTTGCTCTATGATCGAGCCGGCCGGATCTACGTGATCGAAGTCAACGCCGTCCCCGGCTGGCGGGCGCTCGCGCGGGTTACGGGAGTGGATATTGCGGCGGTGGTGCTGGGGGCGTTGGAAGGAGCAGAGACCGCTTCGGTTCCTGGTTAGGGAATTCGCCCGGTCGATTGGAGCAGTCGGCGGACCTGAATTGATTCCACTGTGTTGAATTGTAGCAAATTGGCGGTTACGCGCCCGGCTGCAGACTTTCCCAAGATTTGTCCGTGTCGCAATTGGAAATGTTCACTCCAATTGTCGCGGCGCGGATGGAAGAGCGGGGAAAGTTCGTCCGAATTTGGGTCGATGGAAGCGATGTCGCTTCCTTTATACCGGTTGCAAAGAAAACAGGCCCAGGCCAAGTTCTCGATTTCTGTGGGACCTCCATGTTTGATTGCTACGATATGGTCAACTTCATGTGATAACATGACATCGTCAGAATGAATCAGGCAATATTCACAACGATCGCCCGCGCGTTTGCGAATCTCGTTCCGTAGTGCATCGGTTATCGAGCCGCTCATCCCTGTTACTTTTCAGAAAGCCGAGCTTTGACCAAACGCATCAACAATTCGGCCTGTTCGAACTGATCCAGCTCGCGCTGTTCGTCTGCAGTAATCTCGCCAATTCCCTGTCTCGTCAGCAATTCACGTGCACGTGCTTGTACGCTCGCGGACGGACGAAATGCGACCAATTGCTCACGCGTGGGATTGGACGCCATCAAATCGGCGATTTCTTCCAGGAGGCGAATCGGCTCTTGAACAGTCGACATAGAACTCTTACCTTCCCAGAGAACACTGAACGCGACTTAAATGTATTATCCGATGACACATCTAACCGCGTCAAGATGTAGTTCATTGCGGATCGCCAGCGGTATTGACCTCGTGTAAG
>CALFYU010000583.1 GCA_937952455.1 uncultured Planctomycetaceae bacterium | reverse complement strand
GAGGGCATCGGTGTTGGATCGCGTAATTAGGGCTCGAACTCAAATTCCCGGGGGACGAGAGCACCGATGTTCGCATTTCTGCGGCGGAGATCAAGGGACCGGCCTCGGATTCTGCGGAAAAACGCTCAGGAAGCCGAAGGCATCAGTGGTCTTTCGCCGCCGGTTGTATGCTGACGCGCAACCCGGCCCGTTCAAATCGCGCTCCGATCTGTGAGAAGAAGGCGGTCAGATAACCGTCGATTGTGGTTTTTTCGACATTGATGTCGACCTTCTGCTCCAGATCAACCCCGGCGGCTGCGAGTACGTCCGCGTCGTAGGTAAACACCATTTTGTATCGTTTCTCCAAGTCCTTGATCAGCGCTAAGGCCGGCACGCCCATGACTCGTAGCGTCATCCTTTCATTTTTGAGGGGATCGCCGCCGGCTGGGGGCGGTCGTTTTGCTGTCTCGGCATGACGGTGATTCAGGAGGCGTTCCACCGCCTCATGTTCCTCAATCGTCCCCTGCACGACCAATTTGCCGGCCTCGACGCGGAGCGGCAGATCGGGCATGTCACTGCGGACCATCTCGGCCGCCCGCGGCGCGGCCATACGTCCCGGACTGTGGCGGCGGATGACGCCGACTGTTGCGGGAATGGGCACGATCTCGACTGTGGTCGCTTGCTTCCGCCAGCGAAACGTTAGATCAAGTTGAATCAATACCAGCGACAACGCCTCAGTCGCGTGCTCCGCGACAAACGTGCCTCCTCCCCACAAGTCGTGCGGAATCTGTTCGCCGCCGATGACCGTCAGGTCGTACTGCCGGGCGATGTCTTGGAAAATCTCCGCCGGTTTTGCGAGGTCCTGCCAATGCACAGTTTGGCTTTTGGAAAGGGCACGCCTTCGGTCATTGGAAGTATCAGCTTCCGCGGCCAACGCGGCATTGCGCAGGGCAATCAGCGTCCGCAGGTTGCGCACGGCGACGTCGGGGCCGATGTAGGCGGTGCTCCCCACGAAACGGACGTGCCCCCCCGCCAGATTGCCGACGTCGGCGACAATCTCGCCTGCCGGCTTGGGCGTTGTCGAAAAACTGACGATGGCATCAGGATCGATGCGGCGGTCTCGGAGAATGGCGATGTGATATTCGTCGGTGAGACGCCCGAGAATCGTGCGGATGTCGACGTTTGACCAGCGAACGGAGACGTGTTGCGCCAACGTTTCTTCAAGAGCCGCCCCGTGGGCTAGTTCCGGCACCGGCCGATCCTCGACAACCGAGAATTCACCGTCGGAGACCAGGGAATAGGACAACATCACGAGCGTCAATCCGAACACGTTGCTTTACCTCTGGTCTCAGCGGGAATTGCGGGGTTGATTCAATCCAGCGGCCGTGCCACACTGAACCGTTCCCGGCGGTAGCTTCGGTCGCCGATCGGTTAACCGCCCGGATTTTAACACGATTCACCGAGCAGCAGCCATTGTGGAGCGGGACTTGTCTCCTGGCAATGGCGCGGTCCAAAAGGGCATGAGCGTGGATCGCGGTCAAGGACATCAAAGATATGTTGACGACGCACGCCGTAGGCATCGACCTGGGAACGACGTACTCTTGCATCGCCTATCTCAACGAGCACGGCGAGCCGGTGTCGATCGCCAACGAAGAAGGCGAAATCACCACGCCGTCGGTCGTACTGTTCGATGAGGAAGGGGCGATCGTCGGCAAGGAGGCACATCGCAACGCGATCGCCATGCCGCAACAGGTCGTGATGAATTCCAAACGGCACCTGGGAAATCCCAGAAAACAATGGCGGATTCGCGGCCGCATCTACACGCCGACCGACATTGCCGCCCTCATTTTGAAGAAACTCCTCCGCGACGCTGAGCGTAAGATTGGCAAAGTCGAGCGGGCCGTGATCACCGTTCCGGCCCAGTTCAGCGATGCGCAGCGGCAGGCGACAATCAAAGCGGGGCTGATGGCCGGCTTGAAACACGTCGACATCATCAACGAACCGGTGGCCGCCTCGTTGTGTTACGTGCTCGGCTCCGAAGGGTTGTGGTTTTCGGAGTTGGCGCACTCGCAACGGATTCTGGTCTATGACCTGGGCGGCGGCACGTTCGACCTATCGCTGGTGAAATACGAAAGGAATCAAGTCCGCGTTCTGGCCTCGACCGGTGATTTGAAATTGGGCGGCATCGATTTCAACCGCGCCTTGGCGGGTCACGTCCGCCGGCAATTCATCAAGGAACTCGGCCTGGACGTCGCCGAGGACCGGCAAAGCCTGCAATATCTGGCCATGGAAGTGGAACAGGCCAAACGCAGCCTCTCGGCCCGCGAGCGGGCGGCCCTGAGTTGCACACATGCCGGCAAACGGAAGACCTATCAGGTCACCCGCGCGCAGTTCGAAAAATTGACCGCCGCATTGTTAAAGCGGACGCGGGATATCACCGTCAAGCTGCTTGAGAAAATGAACATGGGCTGGGCGCATGTCGACGTGGTGCTGACGGCCGGCGGCGCCTCGCGGATGCCGATGGTCCGCGACATGCTGCAGGGGATGAGCGGTTGGACGCTAAACACGTCGCTCTCGCCCGACCAGTCAATCGCACATGGCGCGACCTATTACGCGGGCATGCTGCTGAGCAACAGCGAGTTCGTGCATTCCATTCGCAACGACGTCGTCGTGGACCGGCTGGCCGGGTTCCGGCAACAGAGCGTCAGTTCCCGCTCGCTGGGGATATTGGTCCGCGATCCCCTCACCGGGTATCGCTTTCCGCGCTTCATTCTGCCGGCCGCCACGCCGCTGCCGGCGTCGGTCAGTCACGTCTATGGTACTGTGCAACCCAACCAGCGCCGCGTGCATCTGCACGTCATCGAATCGGGAGCGGACGACAAGCAGGACTTCGTGAACGTCGGCGCCTGCCTCGTCGAGGACCTGCCGGAAAATCTGCCTGAAAACTCCGAGATCGAAGTCACGATCCGTTACGACGAGTCGGCACGAGTGCACGTGTCCGCCCGTGAATTAAAAAGCGGAAAACAGGCCACAGCGGAAATCGATCGCACAGAAACGACGGTTGCCGATGTGCCGATCCCGCCGGCGGAACAACCTGCGTCGCCAGCCAAGCCCGATCAACCCGCGCCGAAAAGTCCCACCCCCGTCGCGTCACGCGACATCGGTCAAGCGACGGGTGAAGAAGAGTTCTACCGCTTCTTCGACGACGCCAACGAGTAACGTCGTTCCGACGGAATAACCCCGAGTAGTTTTCGACACACCAAAAGAGCCAAGATGCGCATCGACCGTATTGAACTGTATCACGTGGCGATGCCGCTGATTTATCCCTGGCGGACCGCGTACGGCGAGGATGCGGCAATCAACGCGGTCTTATGCCGGCTGGTGAGCGGATCGGTCGACGCCTGGGGCGAAAGCGCGCCGTTTGCCGCTCCCTGTTATAGCCCCGAATGCGCTGCCGGCGTGTTCGTCGTCGCCCGTGACTGGCTGGCCCCCGCCCTGCTCCACCAGGACCTCTCCAGCACCGCGGATTTGCAAAATCGGCTCGCCATCTATAAAGGCAACCCATTTGCCAAAGCCTTGTTCGACAACGCTTGGTGGAGCCTGCAAAGTAAAATCACCGGCCAACCGCTGCATCGCTTGC
>CALFYU010000582.1 GCA_937952455.1 uncultured Planctomycetaceae bacterium | reverse complement strand
CGTCAGCGTGGCCAGGTGAACCGACGCGCACGGTCGTTGGGCATTGGGCGGGCCGCATGGAAGAAATAATGGACGGGCCAGGCACAAACCGCAACTTGGCCGAGGCACTCCAAACGCAAGGCTTGGATTTTCGCGAGATGCTGAGCGAGCCGTATCGTCCCGCATTTGACGCCGGCCGCCGGATGACACAATCCAACCTCAAGCAGTACGAAGCACAGGTCGCTGAGATCCGCAAAGACTCCCAGGCGGCCGTGCAAATCAGGCGACAAAATGAGCAGGAAGAGGTCGCCGACCGCCGCCAGGAGCTGGCCGGCCAACAACAGGAAATCAAACGTGATGCCAAGCAATGGAAGGAATGGCTGGACGACCAAACGAAGCAAGCTGAGGACGTGCTCGTTGAGTTGGAGAAGGAATATGTCTCTTTGGAAGAACAAGACAAATCGATCCAGCGATCCATGCAATTACTCAATTTCGAAATGCAAGTCATCAAGCAACAGATTGACATCGACGAAGCAGGTCGCACGTCCATAAATCCTTCCAGCCCCCAACGGCAGCTGCTCGCCATACGAGATCAACAGATGCTGCGGTACCAAGGGCAACGCAACGCGCTCGTGCGTCAGGCAGAGATCGTCAAACGCCGTGCCCAAGAGGCCATCAATCAGCGCGAAGCCGCCGAACGCCGTTATGAAAAAGAGACCGGCACGATCGTGAAGAAGGATGAGAAACTTAAGAAATGGTCGAAGCGATTAGAACGGCAGCAGAATCGGCTCGACAGCGCACCCCAACCACTGACACCGGAGGTCGCCATCGCCACACGGCGGATGACCATCCTAAGGTCCTATGTCGACATCGACTGGGAGAGTGAACAAAAGCAGATTTTGAGGTCGTATGAATTGCCCCATTCTCATAACGGCGCCAACTTGGAAAGTCCATCCGACGATGCGAAGAGTGATCAATAGCCAGCGACGCCCATGCGCTTAGAACGACGGGAGATGCGATGAGACATTTCATCTACATTCTGATATGCGGGACAGTCATCGCGGGATTGCGCGGCCCTGTTTTGGTCGCGGAAGAACGGTCGAGTTCCCGCGAGTCCCGGCAGACGCTGACAGCCGTATTGCGGTCCGAAGCGGAGGGAAAGGTCCTCGACCGGGGCGAACTGCTCGCCAACAACTTGTCTTCTTCAAGACGTGATATCCCAGCGCACTGGCAGGCAGGGCAGGTCCGCACGGCGGACGGCTGGGTGCGGTACGATCAATTCGCGACGGTCGACAATCGCCAGGATTTGCGAAACCAATACCGCGAACTTCGCCGACGAAACCCCGGCACGCTCAAAGGCAATCTGGAACTCGCCGATTGGTGCCGCTCACACGGGCTGCGCGATCAGGAACGCGTACATCTCCTGGAAGCCTTGGAATTCGAACCCGACTCCGCCGCCATCATGACACGGCTCGGTTTTCGCCCCGTCGGAGGGACGTGGCTCAGTCCCGAGCAACTGCAAATCCTGGCCGAGGAACGGGACGTGCGGGTAGCGGCGTTAAAAAAGTGGCAGACGCGTTTGGTTGGCATTCGGAACGACATGATCTCCGACTCATCAAGGCGACAACAAATCGCAGCCAAACGGCTTGCGGCCATCGTCGAACCGGAAGCGGTTTACGCCATGCAAGAGATCTTCTTTGACGGCATCGAGCCGCTCGAAATTACTGTCGCCAAGACGTTTGGAAAGTTGTCCTCCTATCAGGCGGCGTATGCGCTGGTCGACATCGCCGTGGAATCTAAAAACAGCCGGGTTCGGAACACGGCGATCGAAGAACTCAAGGAAAAACCGCACCTCCAATCGGTACCCGAGCTATTAGGCCGGCTTTCCACCCCAACCGAGTCGACGATGCTGGTTCGTTTTCGAGGAGACCGCGCCTTCATCCGGCAGGTGTATTCTCGAGAGCGACAATATCAGCGTGCGTCGGCGGTACGAGACACGAGAATACAAGGAATCCGCGGGGGAGGTGTTTCCAGCAAGTATCTCAGCGCCGCCGCAATTTCGCGGTTTGCGGAGGACCTTGCTCGTGACCAGAAGGAAATGTCCCGCCAAATCAGAGAGGACGTTGAAGCGAGCAACGGCCGCGTCTTTACGGTGCTCACTGCCATTTCCGATGCCGACGTACCGAACACACCCCAGGCCTGGTGGGGGTGGTGGAATGAACAACAGGATACCGAAGTCCGTTACAAACCGTTGGTCAATGATTATCAGCAAGATTACCAAGAGGTCACGCCAACGGGATACATTCAAACCGAGGAATGTTTTTGCGCAGGCACACCCATCTGGACGGAAACGGGATTTATGGCAATCGAACGAATCCGTGCCGGAGACGTTGTCCTGTCAAAAAATATCGAAACCGGCGAATTAACCTACAAACCGGTTCTGCGGCGCACTGAACGCAAAAAGCAAGACCTGAAGACCGTCGTGCTGGGCGGCGGTGAGACCATTGTCTGTACGGCCGGTCATCCCTTCTGGCGGTCGGGGCACGGTTGGACGATGGCCAAGGACCTTGAGCCGGGCCATGTTCTGCACACCGTAACGGGCGCTCACAAAGTCGAAGCGATCTCCAGTGGGCCATCGCAAAAAGCATACAACCTGGTCGTCGACGGTTTTCATACGTACTTTGTGGGCCAGGCGATGATCCTCAGCCACGACAACATGATCCGAAAACCGACGAATGCCGTCGTGCCGGGGTTGATGCGGCATGAGCTGACGGCACGATAACACCACATCGCGCGGGTGACGTCCCCATTCGGCGACGCGGCACTTGGGCGTTAACCGAGCGCCGCCAAAACCGCGTCGCCCATCTCGGTCGTCGAGAGACTCTTGCCGCCGGCGGCGATGTCGGCGGTGCGGTGGCCGGCGTCCAGAACCGCTTCCACGGCAGCATCGATCGCGGCCGCTTCTTCGCTCAGGCCCAGCGAATGTTCCAGCGCCATTGCCGCCGCCAAAATTGTGGCCAGCGGATTGGCGATTCCCTTGCCGGCGATATCGGGCGCCGAGCCGTGGATTGGTTCGTACAACCCCGGTCCCGATTCTCCCAACGAGGCCGACGGCAACATGCCCAGCGAACCGGGGAGCATGCTTCCCTCATCGGTGAGAATGTCGCCGAACATATTGCCGGTCACGACGACGTCAAAATCCCGCGGCCGCGATATCAAGTGCATGGCCATCGCATCGACCAGCACCACGTCGTATTCGATTTCGGGAAACTCCTCGGCCATCACCTGGGCGGCCACCCGTCGCCACAGCCGAGAGACTTCCAGCACGTTGGCTTTGTCGACCGACGTCAGCTTACCCCGCCGTAGCTTGGCCGATTTGGCCGCCAGCCGCACGATGCGGGCGATCTCCTCGGTGTTGTAGATCATCACGCTATAGGCCTCTTCGCCGCTGGGGTGCGGATTGACGCCCGAGTCGCGGAAATAGATGCCGCCGGTCAGTTCCCGCAGGAACAGAATGTCGGTCCCTTCGATAATCTCCCGCTTCAGCGGCGAGGCATCGATGAGTTGTTTGTACGGTTTGATCGGCCGCAGGTTGGCGAACAGTTGCAACTCCTTGCGGAGCGCCATCAGTCAGGCTTCG
>CALFYU010000581.1 GCA_937952455.1 uncultured Planctomycetaceae bacterium | reverse complement strand
GCAGATTCATTACGTGGAGCACCGCGGCGAAGGGTTGGCGCAAATGCGGCAATTCTTTGGCGTCCAACCGGAAGACCTTGTTTACTCCGACGGCGCCGGCTGGGCGGTGGAACACGTACAGGCTATCACGCACACCGGCACGCACGTCGACGCTCCCTATCACTACGGCGAAACCTCGGCCGGCAATCCGGCGCGAAGGATCGACGAAGTGCCGCTGGAGTGGTGTTTCGCTCCGGGCGTCGTTCTCGATGTGCGGAGCGTCCCAGCGGGACACGAAGTTACCGTCGAACATCTTCAGGCGGAACTCGAGCGGATTGGTTACCAGCTTGAACCCTTCGACATCGTGATGCTCCGCACCGACGCCGACAAGCGGATCGATTCTCCGGCCTATTTCCAACAGCCCGGATTGGGCCGCGCGGGTGTGCTGTGGCTGGTCGAACAGGGCGTGCGGGTGATTGGCATTGATGCCTATACGCTCGATCGGCCATTTGCGGACATGGTGGCCGACTACAAAAAAACCGGCGACGGCCGGCACATCTGGCCGGCCCACTTTGCCGGCATCACGGCGGAATACTGTCAGATCGAAAAATTGGCCAACCTCGACCAACTCCCCGCCCCCCACGGATTTTACGTCTCGTGCCTCCCCGTAAAAATCAAAGCCGCCAGCGCCGCATGGGTCCGCGCCGTAGCGCTGGTGTCAAACCATTGAAGGCCTCGCGCAAAGACGCCAAGACGCAAAGAGTGCAATTTCGTCGCAAGTTCATTGCGAACGGTTGTGAGGGGAGTAGGCCATGTCTGAATTGACTGAGAACGAAGTTGCTGCTGTGGTGGTCGATGCTGCCATTCAGATCCATTCCACTCTTGGACCAGGGTTGTTTGAAGTTGTTTACGAGACGTGTCTCGAACACGAGTTAAAAAAACGCGGATTGTCTGTACAGCGGCAAGTTCCAATTCCAGTTGTCTACGATTCCGTCCATTTCGACGAAGCATTCGTGGCCGACTTGATCGTCAATCGCAAAATGATTTTGGAGCTAAAATCAATTGAATCTCTGCTGCCTGTGCACAAGAAGCAACTGCTAACCTATCTGAAACTGGCGAACAAACGTCTCGGGCTACTATTGAATTTCGGTGCTCCGTTGATGAAAGATGGCATGGTCCGACTCGCGAGCAATCTAACGGAATAGTCCGCATCGGCGGGTACTTTGCCTTTGCTTCACTTAGCGTCTTAGCGTCTTTGCGCGCGGTTTTTTTACGGTGCGAAGAACAACACAATGGAGTGAATATGACCACAACGAACCATACCCCCATCGAACAAATGATCTGCTCCGCGGCCGGGTTGCTGGAGGATGGGGCGTTGGTTGTCGTGGGGACGGGGGCGCCTTGTGCGGCGGCGATGTTGGCGCAATTGACGACGGCCCCGAATCTGACGTTGATGTTCGAAGCCGGTGGCGTAGGGCCGCGGTTGCCGCGGATGCCGATCAGCGTGGGGGATTCGCGCACATTCTATCAGGGCCTCATGGCGACCAGCATGGACGACGTGATGGAGACCTGCCAGCGGGGGATGGTCGACTACACGTTTCTGGGCGGCGCACAGATCGACCGCTACGGCAATCTCAATTCGACCGTCATCGGCGACTACGAAAATCCCACCGTCCGGCTCCCCGGCAGCGGCGGGGCGAATGACTTGGGTGCGTTTTGCCGCAAGACGCTGGTGATCACCCCGCACGATCCGCGGAGATTTGTGGAGCGGGTCGATTACGTGACGACGGCCGGATATCTCACCGGCCCCGGAGCGCGCGAAGCGGCCGGCCTGCCGCCGGGAACCGGGCCGCATAAAGTCATCACGGACCTGGCGATCCTCGGCTTTCACCCGGACACAAAACAGATGCAGGTTGAATCGCTGCACCCCGGTGTCTCACTGGAAGACGTCCGCCGCCGGACATCCTTCAAAATCGACGCCGTCGAGACCCTGGCGACGACCGCCGCCCCGACGGCGGAGCAACTTCGTGCTTTACGGGAGACGGTGGATCCGTTTCGGTACATTATTGGGCGTGATTGTTGAGAGAGGGCCGCGGAATTAGCAGCCGATTTAGCGGCTGTGATTTCACGAAAGGTGTGTCTACTGCGCACCAAAATTCCAGTGGCCAGGAAGTTCTTGTCACGTGACAGTGCCCAATTGTTATTCGTGAGAAACGACTTTTCCGTCAAGCCGCACGGAAGCTGTGCGTTTCAGAATCGTGCCACGCACTGGTTCTTGCCAGCCTTCGGGAATGAAAAGTGCTGCCGTGCAAAATCGGCTCGATATAGCTTGAAGCTCGATGACCGTCCGAAAGGACTGGCCGGACTCGAGCATTTCAATAGGCAAGTGTGTCGCGTGCGTCAGCGGAATGCCGCGTGCATCATTGTAGATCTCTTGCAACGCATGCGACTCGCATTGATACCAAGCCGAACGATACCTATCCCGTTCTGCCAATCTTCTTCGACTTGCCACGCGGTTGTAGTGAGCTAACAACTCCATGTGGCACAGAAAATCGGCCGTGTCGGCTAGCGTCGCTCCAGCCATCTCAACCTCAACTTGGCATTGTTTCATCGGAAGTGAATCGTGGTCGCAAATTAATGACATTGACGAGATCGCGTTGTCGTTTTGGCAGATCACTTCTAAGTCACACCTATTTGAAGTGACATTGATCAAATACTGCCTTCTCTCTAGAGCATCTTGACGTGCCTGGGCCTCCTCGTCGGCAAGCCGTAATTTGCTGTCCATGCTGACTTCAGCGGTCCAACCTGCATATTGAACGGGCACGCCCGTAAAAGTCCTGCTGTCAACCAAGGCGGCGTCGATGAGTTGGACTTCAGCTATTTCATGAATTCGCTCGGGACCCGTATAGATGCATTCCATGAGAACGCGACGATTCTCATTGCGCTTTTGCCATTGATGCACTTCGAATCTTGGAGATTGGCCTATGACAAAATACATGCAGTTAGAGTCCCAGCTCGAAGTTCACGAGATCAGTGACGTGCCGCATGAGCCGAATTACAAATTGCGTCTTTGCTGCGGGAGGGAGACTCTTAACGCGAATTCAACGATTCCCCTGATTCGACTGCTTGGTGAGCCAATCCTGCACGTCGCGTCGGTTACTTCTCCACCCACTCCACCGGCTGCGGCTGCAGTTCTTCCGTCGGCACGTGCCCCGCATCCGCGCGGCCGCTGCCTTCCAGGCGGCTGATGGCGCGGACGCTCATGTCGTGGTCGCACAGGACCTGGCAACTCAGCCGCACGCCGGTCAGATCCCGGGCCGCCAACGTGTTTTTCTCAGCGACGGTCATACGGTCCGGCTCGCCGGAAATAAACTCCACACGGCAGGTGGTGCACCGCGCATTTCCGCCGCACGCATGCAACTGGTCCACGCCCGCTTCGTCGGTCAGTGCCAAGACGAGCCGTTTGCCTTCGGGGACCTCAAATTCGCCCACGCCTTCTACATTCAACTTTGGCATCGTGATTCCTTATTCCGTTCGAGGGACGAGTCACCACCTGCGGTGCTCGCCCGGTTTTACTTGCTGAAATTGAGTCGAAACTTCTTATGCGACTGGTCGTCGGGTGCCGCGGCTGGCTTGTCCAGCAGTGCTGTTGCCGGCCGCGTTTATTGCACTGGCGGGCAAGCCGCCACTGGTACCCCCCTTTTATAGTGACTCGTTACGAATCGCCGGATTCTTTGGTGGAGATTCAGGATCTGGACATTGTCCAGGTTTTGAAGATACTCCAATTCCGC
>CALFYU010000580.1 GCA_937952455.1 uncultured Planctomycetaceae bacterium | reverse complement strand
GTCGCGCACGCTGCGGCGTAGCGGCGTTTTGCAGGAACTGTGCGAACGATTGATCGCGGCACATGTCGAACCGGTGGACGTCGGCGAGGTTCATCACGAACCGGAAGTAGCCGACGTCGACAAACTTGTCGAACAAATGCGGCTCCAACAGGCCGGCGGGGGAGATCTGGTTCTCGCTGTCGGCGGCGGGTCGGCCATCGATCTTGCCAAGGCGGCCGCTGCTTTGGTGACCAATTCATCCGCCGGGGATTCAGTGCGGGATTTTCTGGAAGGAGTCGGACGGGGTTTGACGATTTCCACCCGCCCGCTGCCGATGTTGGCCATGCCCACCACGGCGGGCACCGGCAGCGAAGCGACCAAAAACGCCGTGATTTCCAGTTATGATCCGCCGTTCAAAAAAAGCCTGCGGTCCGATGCGATGGTGCCCGACGTCGTACTGATCGACCCCGAGTTGACGACCACGGTCCCACCGACGACCACCGCTTATACCGGCATGGACGCGATTACGCAGTTGATTGAAAGTTACATTTCCCGTCGTGCGCAACCGATCCCGCAAGCTCTGGCACTCGACGGCCTCAAACTGGCCGTTGCGGCCATCACCGATGCGGTCGATAACGGCAACACCCGCTGGGCGCGCGAAGCGATGTCGCATGCGGCCTTGCTGTCGGGGATGGCACTGGCCAACTCCGGTCTAGGCATGGCCCACGGTGTGGCGGCGGCGTTGGGGGTGCATTGCCGCGTGCCGCACGGTCTGGCCTGCGCGGTGATGTTGCCGGTCGCCATGTACACCAACCGGGACGCGGCCCGCGCCGATCTGGAAGCCATTGGCCGGGCGATCGTGGATGATCACCTCCGCGGTACTGACGCCGTCGCCGCTGCAATCGAGCGAATTGAGGAATTGTGCGCCGCCGTTCAGATCCCCAAGACCTTGACTGAAATCGGCGTGCGTGCGGAGCAGATTCCCGGCATTGTGGACAGCTCACGGGGAAACAGCATGAGCGGCAACCCCCGCGAGTTGAGCGACGTGGAATTGACGGCGATCCTGGAGGGCATACTGTGATTGTTGCTGCCGGATTGACCCCCGCGTGGCAACAGATTGTCGTATTGGAACGGCTGCGCCACGGAGAGGTGAATCGCGCCCGGGAGGTGCATTGGTGCGCCTCGGGCAAGGTGCTGAACGTTGGGATCGCACTGGCGCATCTGGGGGCGACAGCGGAGACGATTTCACTGGTCGGCGGCCCGCCGGCACAGGCGATTGAAGCGGAGTTTTCCCGTCTGGGGGTCAGCCGCCGTTGGGTGCAGACGTCGGCCGCCACGCGGGTCTGTACGACCATCCTCGAAGCGGATACGGGTACGGCCACCGAACTGGTCGAAAACGCGTCCGCAGTTACGCCCGACGAGTTGGCCGAATTTCACGCCGCCTTTCGGGAGTCGGCGCGAAGCGCGGACGTCGTGATTCTTACCGGCTCGCTTCCGGCCGGCACACCGGCGAATTATTACCGCGACCTGATCGCCGGCATCGAGGCGCGGGTCATCATCGATGGCCGCGGGCCGGAGTTGACGGCGGCACTCGCCGAGAAGCCGTTTCTGGTCAAACCCAACCGCGAGGAATTGGCCCGCACGATCCGGCGAGAAATCTCAACGGACGAGGAGTTGATCGTGGCGATGCGGGAACTGAACGCCGCCGGGGCTCGGTGGGTGCGCGTCACGCAGGTCGGCGGCGCGGCCTGGCTGACGACCCCTGAAAAATGCGTGCCGTTCCAACCGCCGCAGATTACTCCGGTCAATCCGATCGGTTCGGGGGATTCACTGGCAGCGGCGATCGGCTGGTCGCTCGACGGCGGCGAGGACGTGCCCCGCGCCGTCCAAGTCGGTATCGCCGCTGGTGTCGAAAATGCGCTGTATTTGCTGCCTGCGCGACTGTCAGCCGACGCTGTTATTGGCCGCGCGAATACGGTCATGATGCAATCGGTTCCATAGCGCCAAATCAGTGCCCCCTGGTGGTTGCAGGCAAAAAGCGATGCGATAGACTGAGGGCTGTCCCCACGACCCCAAAATGCCCGCCGCGACCATGAATCCACCGCCGCTGCTTTCCGATGATGACGTCCGCCGGTTGATCGCCGAAAACCTGCGCGAGTCCGAGTTTTCCGGCAAACGTGTCCTATTGATCGTCCCCGATGCGACTCGCACGGCACCGCTGCCGTTGCTGTTTGACGCGGTACACAGCCAATTGGCGCCGGTTGCTAAAAAAATCGACGTGCTGGTCGCCTTGGGAACGCATCCGCCGATGCCGCAGGCCGATATCCGGCGGCTGTTGGGGATTTCCGACGCCGATCGCAGCGGCCGCTATGCCGGCGTCGAGTTATTCAATCACGAGTGGGACCGGCCGGAATTTCTGCTGTCGCTGGGTGAACTGAGCGAGCAGCAGACACGTGAAATCTCCGGCGGCCTGTTATCAGAAGCGGTCGATGTGAGCATCAATCGCCGCATCACCGACTATGACCTGTTGTTGGTGCTGGGACCGGTCTTTCCGCACGAGGTGGTCGGGTTTTCCGGCGGAAACAAGTATTTCTTTCCCGGCATCGCCGGTGCCGAGATTCTCAACTTCTTTCACTGGCTCGGTGCCTTGATTACGAATGCGGCCATCATCGGCGTCAAGGAGACGCCCGTGCGGCAGGTGGTCGACCGCGCCGCTGCGATGATCCCGGTCCAGCGGCGGTGTCTGACCTTCGTCGTGGCCCCCGATGCGCGGTTGTACGGTCTGTTTTACGGTTCCCCAGAGTCGGCCTGGAACCAGGCGGCTGACTTGTCGAGCCAGGTCCATATCCGTCGCGTCCCGCGGCCGTTCCAATCGGTCCTCTCCTGCGCCCCGCCGATGTACGACGAGTTGTGGGTCGCCGGCAAGTGCATGTATAAACTCGAGCCGGTCGTCGCCGACGGCGGGGAGCTGATTATTTACGCGCCGCACATGAAGGAAATTTCGATCACACACGGGCGGTTGATCGAAGAGGTTGGATATCACGTCCGGGACTACTTCACGGCCCAGGCGGAGCGGTTCGCGCATATTCCGCGCGGCGTGCTGGCGCATTCGACACACGTCCGCGGCGGCGGCACGTTCATCGACGGCGTGGAACACCCCCGCGTCCGCGTGACATTGGCCAGCGGAATTTCCCGTGAAACGTGTGAGCGGATTAACTTGGGTTATCGCGACCCGGCCACGATCGACGTCGAGGATTATGCAAATCGCGAAGAGGAAGGAATCCTATTGGTCCGCAAGGCGGGCGAGATGTTGTACCGGCTTGAGGATTAAACCTAGATTAAGGGATCAGGAGACTCTGTCCGCCGGGTGACACTGCTGGCTTGGTCCAGCAGTGTATCTCCCTCGATCCGACGGCACTGGCGGACAAGCCGCCAATGGCACCCGTTATGCCATCGGATGTGAGTGACCGGCAAAAATGCGAACTGCTGTAAGTTGAATTTGGAATTGCTTAAAACGAAAGACAACCAAGAGAGATGAGTGACCAATCGGAGATTGCGCGGCGGCTGGACGTCGCTTTGAAGGCGACAGAGGCTGCTGCGGACTTGATCATGCCGCATTACCAATCCGCGGATTTGGCCGTGGAAAGCAAAGGGGACCAAAGTCCCGTGACGGTGGCCGACAAAGGGGCGGAGAAACTAATCCGCGAGCAGCTGTTCGACGCCTTTCCCGACGACAGCCTGTTGGGTGAAGAATTTGACGACGTGCACGGCACGAGCGGGTTCCGCTGGATCATCGATCCCATCGACGGCACAAAGTCCTTTATTCACGGCGTGCCGCTATTCGGAACGTTGGCCGGTTTGGAATACGACGGACATCTGGTGGCAGGCGTCTGCCGGTTTCCCGCGCTGAACGAAGTCGTCTATGCCTCCGCAGGGCAAGGGGCCTGGTGGCAGCGACGCGACCAACAGCCGGTCGCCGCGCGGGTCAGCGCGACGTCCGAATTGTCGCAAGCCCTGTTTTGCACAACCACGATCACGCGCTGGGAACAGATTGGCCGGACGGAAGCGTTCCACGACCTGTGCTTCAAGTCGAAATTGACCCGCGGCTGGGGGGATTGCTACGGACACATTCTCGTCGCCACCGGCCGCGCCGAAGTGATGGTCGATCCCGAGCTGAGTGCCTGGGACTGTGCGGCCCTGATTCCGATTTTGGTCGAAGCGGGAGGTGACTTTGTCGACTGGACGGGAAAACGGACGATGCATTCGGGCAACGGATTGTCGGTCAATGCGGCTTTGAAGGACGACATTTTGGCGATCTTGCGTTAATCATGTATTGAAATTCGGGTGCCACTGTTGGCTTGTCCAACAGTGCTTCGCCGACTGCGCGATTCGCACTGGCGGACAAGCCGCCAGTGGCACCCGACGCGCGAACCACCGGGCAGTGCCTCGGAAGGAGAGTTGATGTTTGCAGCCCCCGCCCCTCCGCACGACGGTTTGGCTACGGCCGATTATGTGGCCGTCGCGCTCTACCTATTGGGCACGATCGGTATCGCGCTCTTTTTCGCGAAGCGACAGGGGTCGACGGAGGAATTCTTTCTCGGCGGCCGCAGCATGCCCTGGTTTGCCGTCGGCCTGAGCATCATGGCCACCTTGATGTCCACGATCTCGTATCTGGCGCAGCCGGGGGAATTGATTCAAAACGGCATCACCATGTTGGCGGGGATCCTGGCGGTGCCGCTCAACGTGCTGGTGATAGTCATGTTGTTTGTTCCGTTTTTCATGCGACTGCGGCTGACGAGCGCTTATGAATATCTGGAACTGCGATTCATTTATGCCGCCCGCGCCATGCGCGCGGCCCTAGTTATCTTCATGCGTCTGGGCTGGATGGGATTCGTGGTCTATACCGCCTCCAGGGCGCTCACCGAAATGACCCGCGGCAGCGTCCCGGCCGAATACCAGCGGACGCTCATCTACTGGATGATTTGCGGCGTGGGCGTTTTCGCCACGACCTATACGGCCGTGGGCGGAATGCGGGCGGTGATCTGGACCGACGTCGTGCAGTTTCTGGTGCTCTTAGGCGGGACGTTAATTACGCTAGGTTATGTCGCTTTCTCCACCGGCACCGGCCCGGCCGATTGGTGGGAGACGGCATCATCCGTCACGGCTCAGCATACGCGGCCGCCGATTTTCACGTGGGACCTCACAGTACAACGAACGATCGTCTGGGCCGTCTGCATGGTCTTTTTCTGGACGATCTGCACGCACGTCTCCGACCAGGTGGTGCTGCAGCGCTATTTCTCGACCGATTCACTGAAATCGGCCCGCAACAGTTATCTGTTGGCGGCCGGGGCGGATTTTGTCGTGCTGGTACTGCTCGCGCTGTGCGGCCTGGCGCTGTTGGCGTTTTACTTAGAGCACCCCACATTTCTGCCCGTCGATCAGGTCACCGGCGAACACGTTGCGGTCAACTCGAAGTTTTCCGATAAGGTGTTCCCTTATTTCATCGGGCATCAGCTTACCCCCGGGGTCGGGGGTGTGATTCTTGCCGCGCTGATCGCTGCCGCCATG
>CALFYU010000579.1 GCA_937952455.1 uncultured Planctomycetaceae bacterium | reverse complement strand
CGCGAATCAGGACGACCAACCAACTGCCGTCTCCGCGCGGGACCGCCACATTTCCCCCTAAAATGTGGTCGGTCCCGCGGCCCCCACCCCAAAAAAGTCGTATGCGAACCGATGCTTCGTCCACCCCGTAAACACGAACGTCTTGCTCGGTCGCCAAAACCGTCATGCGGCTTTTCAGTTGTTCAATCATCTCCGCGAGGCTGCTGGCAGCGGCAATCGGTGTTTCCGTCGCCGCGGGTGCTTGCGAAAGCACGGATTCAATCCCGGCGTCATCGGCCTGCCGCAATTCGATGCTCACTGGCATCCCCGCAATCTCCCACCGCCCGCGAAGCATTTCCATCGTGACAGTCGGAAGCGCCGGGAAAGCTTGGCCGGCATTGCTCGCTTGAGCCGTCGGGGATGCTTGGGAAAACAACGCGCTGATGGCGCTGCCGGTCGAAATGCCGATCCAGACAAGCACCAGAATCAATGCCACCCGCCCGGCGCGGGACAGGATGGTTGCCGTCCCCTTGTTCGCTTCCTGCGTGCGGCGTTGATTTTCGGCAAGGCTCGACATGGTTCCGGCTCAATTTCGGCAGTTGTTTGCGTTCAAATACTTCGGCCAACGGGCCGTGTGACCTCTCTGGCCAACAATTTGATCGCAAACCGGCGGAAAAACCGGACACTACGAGTGCGGAATTTTTCAAGAGGTAGACTGAGAGACCAAACTGGCAATGCCAGCCGGTACCAACTCAATCTGCCATATGGGTCAACAAGCGATGCCCGCAGATGACATATTGACGTATCTCATTTCTATATAATGCCTTGAGGCTCATTGCACTCGTCCATTGACCGGCCGAGCCGACACGGGGACTGGGCCGTTCCATCCCGTTCCCCGCGTCGACGCAACAGTCATGCTCGACGAGAGCCCGTTACCAAGACAACCGATCAGAACGGCAGCTGGTTGCCGAAATTGTCCAGTTCACCCATCGCGTCCTGGATGTCGCTGATCTCGTTGTACATTTCCTGGATTTGTTGTTGCAGCGCGTTGATTTTCGCCAAATCCGGCGGGACCTCCTCCAAGAGTTCGTCGATTTGTTTCTGCAGTTCGGAGATCTTCTCCTTCAATTCGGCGATTCTCTTCAGCGCGTCGGCTTTGCCCTGGCTGAGTTGGTCCAAGATTTCACTACCGTCCAGCAGTGAACCGACGTTGGCCAGCGTGTCAGCACTCAGAATGTCCGTAAACCCGGACATGTCCGGCATGCCGTCAAACGGCAGCGACGTAAACAGATTCGACGGGACCAGCCGGCCGCGGTCTTCACTCGGTACCCGCCGGTGGTCCCATGCCCCGCCCATCACGAAGTGGCTGGAATCGGTCGTCATGTTCTTGGAGACGTAGCCGGGATGGGCAACGGCCATTCCCCGCTCGTCCTGGCCTTCCAGCAAACCTTCGTCCGTCTTGTAGCCGTCGCCGAGTCCCAGAATCAGCCCCAGCGCCCCGGTCCCGGGTACCTCGCTCTTGTGCTGCTTCAAGGTTTCGGAGTCCTGCCACTTTTGATTTCGCTCCTGCCAAGCGTTTTGCCGTGCGCTGACCGCGCTTTGCGACTTCGTCAAGCTGGCGCTCGACAGTGTGAAGATCAACGCCAGCGCACCCACCAAAAACGGGATGCAAAAGACCATCTCCACCGGGGCTGCCCCGCGGCGCCGCGAAGTCGTCAGTTTCCGTATGTGTCTGTTTTTCATAATGTCACCCGCAAACCGTCTGTTGATCTTGGCCCAGGCCAAGGGTTGTTTTCGGAAATCCCGGCAGGGCTTGCGTCGCACGCTCTAGCGAACGACTCGGGAACAAGCCCACCGGGAGGTTGCAAAAATCGGTCAATGATGGACGACCGGAGAACCGGGAACGGTCCGCTCCAGCACATTGCGATACTTCACCTGCAACGACGCCGAAGGATACGCTTGCAGCATGCGATTGTTCGTCACCGGCACGAGTTTCGCCTGCCAATTCAACTTGATCTTCGGAAATTCCGTACTGCGGCTACTGGTCGGAAACTCGACAGGCCGGTCCTGCCAATTCAGCGTGTCCCACCCGCCCGCCTCCTCCCCGTCCTGACTTCCCCCCAGCCGCTGCTGCCGATCCCCGTTATAGAACATCGCCTGAGCGAAATTCACGATGCCGTCTTCCTGCGGCTGGCCATAAATGAACCGCGACGTCACCGGCGGCGGATCGCGGTGCACGAATCCCACCACGGTGAACAGGTTGTCCGCATTCGTCGACCCTGTGGTCCATTCCTCGTGCCCCTTGTCCGGCTGTGCGTGGTCCTGCATCATATACAGTTCCATAATCCCGTCCGCTTGCAGCCGGCGGCAAACTTCAATTGTGCACTCGTTCGTGTGCTTTTCGTAAAACCCTTGAGCGCCGGAAAACGTCAGCCAGTTCCGCATGAAGTCCAGAATCGGCTTACGGTGAAACGTCACCCACGGATACGTCGCCCGCACAAGCTGCGTTTTACGCACCTCCGATTCCGGACTGTTGGTGCTGAGTTGATCGCCGACCGGATCGATTTCCAACGGCAGCCCGACGAGATTCGGCAGCGCGACGAAGCCCGTCGTGTCATTCCTCTCGGCCACTTCCTTGCCCGCCTCCAAACCGATCACCGGCGTTCCTACCACGATCGCCACGGAATAGGCCTTGGCCGCCGGCAGGACCAGCTCCTGCAGGGCCTTCGAGACCGGCTTGAGCGCCGAAGCCACCATGTGAATCCCCTTGAGTACCATATATTCCTGGTAGACTTTTAGCTCCGCCGCCGTCGCAGCCCCGTCCAAAGCGATCCCGACCGCATAGGTGTAAGGGTTCGACTCCAGTGCCGCAGCGACGATCTTCGCACCGTAAATGCCGGCCAAAACCTGCTTCAACTGCTTCTTTGAATCCAACAGCGTCCGCTCGGCCTCGATGCCGTCTTCTTGCCGGACGGTATCGTAGACTTCTTGCTGAGGTGCAATCGCGGCGGCTTGAGCACCTTGATACACCCCCTCCAGGATCATGTCCTCGGTCTTAGTTGCGTCTTTTTGATTGGTGTCGTCAAGGTCCTTCCCGCCGATCGCCTCGTGCATCACAACAAACGCTGAGATTTCCCCGATCACATGGTTGGTCATCGTCACCGCGTTCATACCGCGGGCATGCCACAGCGCCGCCGTATAGGCGGTCGCATCGGCCGAGTTCTGCACCTCGATCTTGTGACGGACGATATTGCCCGTGTTGACGACCAGCCCCATTAAGACCGTGCACAATAGGATCGACACCACGTTGACGACCGCAATATAACCCTCTTCGGCCTCGTGCAGCGCCGTGAGCGTTTGCGTTGATTTAGATGGATGAGTCATATTCGATCCCCAACAATTGATTCGCCGACTGCGGTCCCTCTTTTTCGAGGATGACCGAAGAGCTGATTTTTCTGGTAAAAAACGGAGCCGTCAGCCAAGTCGGCTGATTGCCCAAGAAGCGGCCGATTCCCGGCACGTTGATCGGCATTTCGTATTCGACGCTCACTTTTAGATTGCTGTCGGGATCGCTCCCTTCCGGCTCAATCGTGATCGTCGTCGCCTGGTTGGCATAGTCGTACTTGTTGGTCAGGTACTCCTGATCTGCATCGTTTTTGGTGTAGAACTTGTAGGCTTCGTAGTACAAAAGCGCCTCCGGCGACGGCGGCAGAAATTCCAGCGGCGTACCGCGGCGGTGCACTTCACGCCCCGAAGCAAACGGCGCTATGGCCTGCACGGCCGCTTGTTTCACCTGGGCCTCAGCGCTGTCCGCGTCGACCGGTTCGGCCGGCACCCAGACAATCGCCGACCGCCCGGCTGCGTAAGCGGCGTACATCGTGCCGGTCTTGACCACCAGCATCAGCGTGCATTCGATGATCAAACAGATCAGGAAAATGTAGATCGGCATAACGAGCACCAGCGACAGCGTGTAGGACGCCCCCGCTTCCCCGTCCGTCAATTCGCGCACGTTCCAGCGCCGCATCCGCATGATGCCGCTGCGGGTCAAGTAGACGAGCGCGGCCGCAGAGGCGAACCAGATCAGCCAAATGTCCGCCACGGACTCCGTTAGTGATTGGAAAGTAATCATAATTGTTCCCCCCGCGGGGCGATGAGAGTTGTCTGATAAACGGATCACAGTTCGACCGTCGAACAGGACACGCCGCTCGCAACGTGAGCGCAGAGGGCGATCCCGACCTGCGTCGGCCGATTCGTATGCAGAGTCTGATGTCGGTGTGTTGGATATTGGCGTGCGGACAGTTTCAAGACCCGGTCGTGTGTGCCGCAGAAACCGGCACGAATGTGTTCAGGTGGCGTCTGAGCAGGTTTTGAAACGATGTGTTGTCAGTTCTTATAGGTACGGCGAGCCGACCATGCTGCCGACCACTTGAAACAGGTTGTGACAACTGACGACCGCCATCTTGTACAGCGCGACGGTGAAGATGAAGACCGTTCCCAATGTCAAAACCACTTCCAAGGTCGCCACGCCGCCGCGGTTTTTCCGCACGGCGCAACGCCGTTTTCGTCGAATGATTTTCATAGTGGTAGCCCGTAATAGTAGGAGATGATCGTGCCGGCGGCGAAAAACGCAGCCAAGGGCACGCGGTGCATCAAGACTTTCTGCTCGCCCCGTCCGGGCTTAGAAATCCGGCCCGGCAGAATGACCGAACCGATATGTTGTAGGAGTGTCGTCGCCAATTTCCACGGCCCGATCTGCCAGATCAGCCAGCCGGCCATCACTGTTCCCGCCACGATGTGACACCACAAAATGATGACCAGTCCTTTTTCGAATCCAAGTAGTGCCCCCAGCACGGCTGCCAATTTGACATCCCCCGCCCCGCTGCCCGCTACCCGAAACAAGACCAGCATCGCGGCGAAACAGACCGCAGCACCAGTCAGTGACGCCTCGATTCCGATCGGCGGAACCAGAGCCGACGTCGCCGCAAACGCGGCCTCACTCATCGTCAGCGAGGCGATCAGATTCACCCCCAAGGCCCAGACCATTGCCGTATAGGTCGCCCAGTTGGGAATCTTCTTCCATTGGCTGTCGGTGTAACTTGTGACCATCAACAGGAGCACGAGTACGGCGGCATTGAACGCGGCCAGCGCCGCCCCCAGCCCGGGTGCCGTCTGCGTCACGGCCATCACTGACCCCATGACCAGCGGTGCGGCGGCGGCAATCATCCAAGCGCCTCGTCGCTCCCCGCTCCCCGCGGGTGAACAGACCGTGCGTTCGATTTTCGCCGTGATGTTCACCGTGACCGCTCCCACGTATTGTTCGTTGTGTTTGAAGTTGATTTGCTGTTGCCTGAATCCAAAAAGTAGCCGTTCGGCCCAGTTCGCACCGGACCGAACGGCCATTCTGCCCCATGCCGGAATTAGCCTTCGGTTCCGCCGAAATCGACGTCGAACACCTTGCCCAGCAGGTCATTGACCCAGCCGCCGATGGTGTTGTCGCCAGCACCGTCTTGGGCATTACCTACCCAGGTGTTGATCATCAACACGACCAACGCGGCGACGGCAGCCAAAACGACGGTTTCCAAAACGTCCGTACCACCGTCCTCATTCTTGTGAAAGCTGCCGAAAACCTTGCTGATTCCGCTATTCTTGATAAACGCCTTCATCTGTTTCGTTTCCTTAGATCAAGCTGTTGTGAATTGTCTGGCTGAACCACTCAGCCAAGCCGATTTTTGCCACGAACTATGGCTGTCAATTACGCCCGCTGACCGCTGAGTTTGACGTTGCGGTTCACGTTTTCTTGGCGACCGGTAGTCGTGTCGCCCTTCCTCACCCACATAGATCACAAGTTGTCTAAAAAACCGGACACCCTTGATTCAGATTTTTTTTCCGTCTCTCTCGAATTTTGAGCCTTTGCCGTTCCGCGCAGCTTCGGGGGACTTTGAAAACAATTCCGTAGTCAACTGAATGCGGTCTTCGTACCCCATCGCCGCCGGTTCGTCGGTAAACGTCGGTTTCAGGCCGGTGGGCACCAATTCCCCCTGGATCCGGTCGTTGCGATCCCGGCCCCGTGCCTCAAATTGGAACAGGTCCCGCCACTGGTAGTTGTCGTTTCCGTCCAGGCCGATTGCCTCGCTGATGGTCTGCACCCGCCGGGAGCCGTCCGCCAGACGCGAAATCTGCACGACCAGGTGAATCGCCGAAGCCACCTGGGCCCGGGCGACGTGCACCGGCAAGCCGGTGTCATTCATTAAACAGAGCGTCTCCAACCGGCTAGCCGCGTCACGCGGCGTGTTAGCGTGGACCGTGGTCAGCGACCCGGCATGCCCTGAAAGCATCGATTGGATCAACTCCAACGCCTCGCCGCGGCGGACTTCGCCGACGATGATGCGGTCGGGCCGCATACGAAGCGAGTCAACAAACAGATCGCGCATCGAAACCGCCCCCGGCCCCCCGGGCCGCGGAGGTTGCGCCCCCAGGTAAACCAGGTGCGGCGGATTCAGTTGGAGTTCCGAGGTGTCTTCAATAACAACGATCCGCTCGTTTTGCGGAACCGCCGCGGAGAGGGCGTTTAGCATCGAGGTTTTCCCGGTGCCCGTTCCCCCGGAAATGATGATGTTTTTGTGCAGCAAGACGCAGGTCGCCAGAAACTCGGCGGCGGTGTCGCTCATGGAGCCGCGCTCGACTAGTGAGGAGAGCGTGAATGTCGCCGGCTGGAATTTCCGGATCGTCAAACAGACACCCCGTCGGGACGCCGGTGGAATGATGACGTGCACCCGCGAGCCGTCCGGCAGGCGAGCGTCCATACTGTGGTGATCCGCATCGAGCCGTCGTCCCACGAATTCGGCAATGTTCTGAACCCCCGCCATCAGCGAGGCCTCGTCGTCGAATTTGCACTCGGTCAACTCAATGCGACCGGCTTTTTCGCAATAGACGGTCTCGTAGCCGACGACCATGATTTCGGTCACCTGCGGATCATCCAACAGCGGCAGGATCGGCGCCAGAAAGTGCCGCAAGGTTTCTCGGTAAATCTCTGCTGTTTCCATGGGTCTCTCCGGGGGACG
>CALFYU010000578.1 GCA_937952455.1 uncultured Planctomycetaceae bacterium | reverse complement strand
CTAGCTTCGCGGATTGTTTGTTGTACGCTTTACGAGCGAACCAATTGGTCCGGATGTTGGCACACGGCAGTATTTTAGCGTACAACACCAAACGGCCGCCGCGACAACACATCCAGATCGCCGATGCACTCTTGTCACGCGACGTCGATATGGCCGAGCGCACGATGCGCGAACATTGTGTGCGTTCCATGGAATTGCAGTTGTCCGCCATTTAGGCGCGATCAAATAGACGGTGCGTCGCGACGCACCTTTACCGTACGAAAGATGCTCCTAATAAAAGAAAACCTCGCGCAGAGACGCAAAGACGCGGAGAAAGAAGCCGGTAAAGATGGTTCCATGCGAGGATTTTGTGAGAATCTTTAAAATTGCGATATGCCCGACCTGACTGGAAGAAAGCCCTCGATGGACAAGTTGATCATCACTGTCACGTGCGATTCGACGATGGCCTATCCCAGCAATCCGCATAATCCCACACCACAAGGTTATGACGAAGTCGCGCGGGAATATGTCCGGTCCGTCAATGCCGGCGCCAGCATCTGCCATTTGCACGGGCCGTATACGATTGATGAAGAGATTCAGGCCGACGGCACGCGGCTGTCCGATCTCGACATTCCCGGTTGGGCCAAGTTGCGGCAGGATATCTACGACGGATGCACAGCCAGACCGATCATCCAATACGGCATCGCCAACGGACGCTTTCCACAGCGGAAGGAACTGATGATCGACCAGCGGCCCGACATGATTTCGACCTGTTTCAATCCGCACGATGAATGTTTTGACTATGAACCCGGACGCGAGCCGGTCGAGTTGTATGGGCTGCATAACCGCCCGGAACTCGAAGAGTATTGCCGCGTCACCGGCGAATTGGGAGTAAAGATCGAAGCGGAATGTTTTCACTACGGCGGCGTCTGGAACGCGCAGCGGATGCTTCAGAAGGGCCTACTCAAACCGCCGGTGTGGATCACGTTCTTTCTCGGCTGGCGCGGCGGTAGCTA
Organism: uncultured Planctomycetaceae bacterium; assembly: GCA_937952455.1. Taxonomy (GTDB): domain Bacteria; phylum Planctomycetota; class Planctomycetia; order Planctomycetales; family Planctomycetaceae; genus Symmachiella. The sequence goes on along the minus strand of CALFYU010000578.1, from coordinate 4,338 downwards.
CACTCCGCCAACGGCCGAGGCCATGCTCTACAATCACCACCATCTGCCCGAGGGGTTTTTGTACAACACCAGCGTGATGGACCCCGCGGAGCAGTGGAAGATTCTCACCGTCGCCATCATTCTTGGCGGACACGTACGGGTTGGCATGGAGGACAATCCGTTCCTTTCCGCTGGAGAATACGCAAAGAGCAACGCCGAACTTGTGGAGAAGATTGCCAGGATTTCTCGCGAACTGGGACGCGAGGTTGCCAGCCCGGACGAGGCGCGGCAAGTGATCTGGCCCAAGGGTTAGCCACCATGCCCTGCATAAACGCCGTTAGTTTTCGAGAGTTCCCCTGCATCGAGTCGATCTGTCGGCTCGTGCTCGACGCCGGTTTTGACATGCTCGAGTTGTCGCGGCCGCACTTCTATGAAAAGCTAACGAGCGAAAGCACTCGACGGCGGTTCACCGAATGGACCGCGGAAATGGGCTTGGGGCTGTACGGATTCGATTGCTGGGTCGACGTTGATCCCTACACGGCCTTCGAAGAAACCATGGCCGACTTCCGACGCGCGATACAGTGGGCGGTCGAGATGAACCTGGGAATGGTGATCAGCCACGATCCCTGGCAGCAAGTCAATGGGGATCGCAGTCCGAAGCAGTGCCTCAACAGGAATGTCGAGATGTTCCGGCATGTCGCCGAGTTGTGCGATACAAAAGGCTTGCGGCTCGTGTTCGAACCGCATCCGGATACGCTGAGTATGCAGAACTCGTGGGCAATCGACTTCATCGACGGCGTCTCGGCGGGATGCGCTCCCGGCACAGTCGGAATTCTCTACGATTGCTGCCACTACGGCGTCGGCCAGCCCGACACGTATGTGCAGTCGATCCGCGAACTGGGATCGCGGATTTCGCACATTCATTTTTCCGATGGCGATCGACGGACGTACGCGCAACATCTCGCGCCCGGGGACGGTGACCTCGATTTGACGTCGATCGTCGAGGAATTGGCAACGAATGAGTTTTCGGGCACAATCACCAGTGACGTCTTCAACAATCCGCTGCTCGAGGATTGCGCGCGGCGGAGCGCTTTGTATCTCCGCAACGTGGAACAACGGTTGGCACGCGCACGATAGCGGCTGGAGGCGAGGATCGACACATGAAAGCCGCACGCCTCCATCAGATTGGGCAGCCGCTGGTCATTGAAGAAGTCGCTGATCCGGTGTTCGCCTCCGACGAGGTATTGGTCCAAACACGGACGTGCGGAATCTGTCGCACCGACCTGCATATTCAGGATGGCTTGGCCTATGTCCCTGCATTGCCGCACATTCCGGGACACGAACCGGCGGGCGTCGTGCTGGAAGTCGGCCGCGACGTTGACGATGTGAAGGTGGGACAGCGCGTCGTGCCGCACTTGTTTGTCAGCAGCGGAGATTGCCGTTACACCCGCGCCGGCCAACACGCCCAAGCGTCGCACCTCAAAGGCATTATCGGAGTGACGCTCCCCGGTGGGTTTGCGGAGTACTTCACCGCACCCGCCCGTAATCTGCTTCCGCTTCCCGGCGACGTTCCGTTCGATGCTGGGGGGCTGGCCAGTTGCGCCGTCATCACAGCAGTGCACGCGTACCGCAAATCCGGATTGCAAGCTGGCGACAGCGCCGTCGTGTTGGGAGCGGGGGGCATCGGTTTGATGCTGGTGCAACTCCTGAAGCACGCCGGCGTCAAGACCATTGCCCTCAGCCGCTCGGCGGACAGTTTGCAGTTGGCCGTCCATGCCGGTGCCGACTTGGTGATCAAGTTCGACGAGCCAAGAGCAGGCGACCGCATTCGCAACTTTTGCCAAGGCGGCCGCGACGGCGTAGACTGTGTTTTTGAAATGGTCGGTTTGTCCAACACGATGAAAGCAGCGGCAGAGGTGGTCGCACGCGGAGGGCGGATCATCGTGATCGGCGAGGAGTCCGAGTTTCCGGCGGTCGACACGATTCAGATCGCACAACGCGAACTGCAAATTATCGGTTCCCGCAACGGCGGCCGCCAGGATGCAATCGACGCATTGGATTTCATCTCCGCCGGCATCATACGGCCGCACATCGCGCGTACGCTCCCGTTGGAACAGATCAACGAGGCACTGTCGCTCGTCCGCAACGGTGCTGTTCACGGCCGAGTTGTGATTTCCGTCACCTGAATGCCTTAGCGAGCGGACCGGACTATGTCGCATCAAACACCATCGACCGATTTTGGGCGGTTGTTCTCTTTGAACAATCGGGTGTGTCGTCGCCGCCTTTTGCAACTCGGCGCGCTCGGGGGCATCGGGTTGACGGCTCCTCAATTGTTACGGGCGAGATCGTTCTCAACGCAAAACGCATCTCCGAAATTCGGCCGTGCCAAACGCTGCATCCTCGTATTCCTCAACGGCGGTCCATCGCAAATCGACATGTGGGATATGAAACCGCATGCCTCAACGGAAATTCGCGGTGAGCTCAGTCCCATTCCGACAATTGTTCCGGGCACGCAGATCTGCGAGCTATTGCCGCTCGCTGCGCAGCAGACCGACAAATTCAAGATTGTTCGTTCTGTTACGCATCCCTGCTCAGTGCATACGACCGGCGTCTACACGATGCTCACCGGTACTGTGCACAACACGCCCAAGGTCGATCAGACCGAAGCGCTGCCCAGTGACCACCCACACATGGGCTCGGTCGTTTCGCTCGTTCGCGGCTGGCAAAATGCCTTGCCGCCGTTTGTCACGCTCCCCATGCTGTTTCGGGCGCCGCCGGTGACGGGCATTTGGGCCGGCCAAAATGCAGGATTCCTCGGCCGCACTCATGACCCATTCGTCATCCAGGGGAACAAACAGACGGCTGCCTTCACCGCCCCCGCGATTTCCATCCCCCCTGGTATGAACCTCGATCGGCTGGATGACCGTCGCAGTTTATTGCGGCAATTAAGCCCCCAAACCACAGCAGAGGCTGCCGGCGGCGTCGACGGATTGGACATGTTTTACGACCAGGCATTCTCCCTGTTGCAGTCACGGAGGTTCAGCCAAGCGATGGATTTGAGCCGCGAGCCGGACGAACTCCGCGACCGGTATGGTCGGCATCTGTTTGGCCAGGGACTGTTGTTGGCGCGGCGGCTGAGCGAAGCGGATATCCCGCTGGTCACCATCTATTGGATCGACCCGACACCTGCCGGCGCCGGCGGCGGCGAATATGATTCGCATGGGCGGATCTATCACCATATGCGAAATCGTTTGGTGCCGCCGACAGACCGGGCCTTGTCCGCGCTGTTTCACGATTTGTCTGCCAAGGGCATGCTGGACGACACGCTCGTGGTCGTGATGGGGGAATTTGGCCGGTCGCCGCGTATCAATCCCGAAGCGGGACGCGACCATTGGCCGCAAGTGCAATCGATAATAATGGCCGGCGCGGGCATTACTGGTGGAGCAATCTATGGAGCCTCGGACCGCATCGCCGGCGAGGTGGCACAGGCCCCGGTGACGCCGCCCGATTTGACACAAACGATCTTTCATTTATTGGGCGTCCCGGAAGACTTCGAACTTCACGACCTCCAAGGCCGCGCGATCCGCACCTGTACGGGAACTCCGGTTCAGGGGCTGTTGGCATAACGCCGGTTTCAGCATGTGCGTCGCAACGGACCGTTTAACGTCATAAGAAAAAGAATCGACAAAAACTCGCGCAAAGTCGCAATGACGCCAAGAAGGTCGTGTGGAACAAACTTTGTTTTCCATGCGTCTTTGCGCGATCCTTTTTTTCGACGTACAACAACCTGAATACGATTCTGCCGTAACGACAAATATCAAGACGCGACAAACCGCATGCCGACTTTTGATAGCCAAGACCTCCAGCGGTTCCTGTTCGACGTCTTTCGTGCCGCCGGTACGGACGTGCGGGATGCATCGATCGTCGCCCAACATCTGATCGACGCCAATTTGGCCGGTCACGATTCGCACGGGGCCATGCGACTCGTGCAGTACGTGGAGGAGATCGATGCGGGGAGAATCCGGCCGCGGCAACAGATGCAAATCATCGATGCCTGGGAGTGCGGCGGTATCGTCGACGGCTCGGGCGTCTTCGGACAGGTCGCCTGTCACGATGCAATGCAGTTGGCAATTGACAAAGCACGCACATCCAGCGTGGCAGCCGTCACGCTGAGAAACGCAAATCATTCGGGTCGATTGGGGACCTACGTGGAGATGGCGGCGCAGGCCGGTATGATCGGATTGGCGATGGCGAACGCCGGCGGGGCAGGGCAGTGGGTCGCCCCGTTCGGCGGGTGTGAGCCTCGTCTATCCACTAACCCGCTCGCCTTTGGTGCTCCGTCTGGCAAACCGTTTCCGG
>CALFYU010000577.1 GCA_937952455.1 uncultured Planctomycetaceae bacterium | reverse complement strand
AACTCACCGAACTCCCGCACTGTAAGTGGGATTCAACCTAGCGCTGTAGTACTAGTTGGCACCCGTTGACGGTTTTTCGGTTCCCCGATTGAGCAACACCCACGTGCCCGACTTGCCCGAGACGGCAATATCCAGCCGCCCGTCACCGTCCAAGTCAGCCGTGCGGAGTTGCATCCCGGTGCCGATCCCTTCATTCTCGCTGATCGTGTGCCGCGAGAATTTTTGGTTGTCGGGATCCCACTCGTAGTAGTAAAGACACTCCGGCTCCATGCCACCCGGATCACGGCCGGCGTGTCCGCCGACCCGTTTGCCGGTAATCAACTAGCCGGCACCGTCTCCCTCGATGTCCGCCCAGTGCAGGCAGTGTGTTTGCGAATAGGAGCGGTCGATCACGTGCTCCTTCCAAGCGGTGTCGTCTGCCGTGGTATCCAACTGCTCCAGCCAATACAGTCCGTAGTCGTGACCGTTCCCCCAGATTACGTCGTTGCGTCCGTCTCCGGTCAGGTCGACAACCAAAAACGGGCAACTGCCATGCGGGCGGTTCCAACTCGCGTGATGTTTCCATGCAGTGGAGAGCGGATCGGCTGCCGGTTGTTCATACCAGCCGATTGCGGTGAGAATGTCTTCGCGTCCGTCGCCGTTGACGTCACCAAAGGCCATGCCGTGCCCGCAACCTTCTTTGCCCAACTCGTGCCGCGTCAGTGAGGGGCCCTCGTCGGAGCTTACAAGCTTCCATGCCACCAGCGGGGCTTCGTCCTTCCAACAGTCGACAACGATTTCAGGAACGCCATCGCCGTCGAGGTCCCGCAGGAAAAATGCTTCATTCTGGCCGCGGGTCGTTTTGAGGACATGCGGCTTCCAGCGCAGGCCCTTCGCCAAACCGACTTTGCCCGGATTTTCGTACCAGAAGATCTGGTCGCCGTGCCAATCGCCCGAGATGACATCGACCCACCCGTCACCGTTGACGTCGTAGGCGTGATCGCCGTTATTCTTAAGGTAATCCTCGTCGAATTCATCGATCTCCCGCAGCGGGCGGGCGGCGTACTGCGGCGCGGCAAACCAATTCGGACCGGCGATGATATCCAGCCGGCCGTCCCGATCGACGTCGGCGACCGCGCAGCCTTCGTTGGGATTGACGGCCAAGGGAATCTTTTCGAACGTCACCGTGGCGGATTCATCGGCCTCCGCGCCGCCGGCGGCAGTGCAAATCAGCATTCCAACGACAAATAAAACGGTTGGACTCTTGTGGGACATAGTCGGCTCTCGTCACTCTCGGGTCAGGTGTGCTGGCAAGGATAAGATCGATCGGGCCTTTCAGAGTGGACCGCGATTTGGTAGCCCCAGCATACGGAATTTGCCCCGATTCGTGAATCGCGGCGGGCCGGTTCCTTGTAAATATCCGCACTGCACGCACAATCAGAGAGCCCCGCATGGCGTAGGTGGTTCGGGGCACAGGCAGGGAGTTGCCGCGAACAGGGGAGAGCTGAGAGGCAAGGGGGTCAACGACCGACGACGATTTCTGCGGTGTGGAATTTGAAATCGCTATGCCATTCCGGCTAAAATTGCGTTATGCGGGAATTTAGACTCGCAAATTGTCTTACATATGACCGAGGTGAATCGTGCCGACGATTGCTGCTCGATGCCCGAAATGCAAAACCGTTTTTAAACTCAAAGATGCCAGTCTGGCCGGCAAAAAAATGCGCTGCCGTAAGTGCCAAACGGCCTTTAAGATACCGTCCTCCTCGAATGGGAGTCGCGGTGGGTCGGGATTCGACGACCACAGCGGAGCCGATCCCTACGGCCGCGACGTGGCCTTCACCAAGCCGGGCGTACTCCCGGTCGGAGGCCGCAAGATCAAGAAGATTCAAAAGGTTGTCGAACCGGAAAAACCCAAGGCCGAAGAAGCGGAAGGCCCCGTTTACGGCGAGCGCCGGCGGCGAAAAGGGGAGCCTAAAGACAAGGGGAAGACGAAAAAAAAACGGAAGGAAACCTCGGGCAAACAAAAAATGATCGCCATCGGCGGCGGCGTAACATTGATCGTGTTGATCGTCGTCGGAGCGATTTTCGGGCCTTCTTTGGTGAAGCGAATCTCTGAGGCCGGAAAGATCGAGCCGCCCAAGAATTATGTCAAATTTGAGGCCAACGACAGTGCCGTCAGTTTCGAATATCCGGAAGGATGGGTCACCGATCATGGTGGCGGGACCGGCGGTCTTCCGGTCTTCGCCCGCGTTGATTACGGCAATATCTCCATTTCTATCAAGGAAAACCAGGCCGCGTCCGCCATGGGTGAAGCCGCGCAGGCAATCGCGAATCAAGACTCAAATCAATACGCCCCCGAACTGAAACCGGTCCACGGAGCTCACATGCGGCGGCAACAAGTTTTGATGGAGACACTCGATAACTATACGGAGACAGGCGTCCAAGTTTTCGATTGTGGGTTTGGCGATGCACGGCTTTCCAAGTTCGAGGAGAAAGGGACATTCTCGACAACGGTCGGCTATCGCGCGACAATCATGGCGGGGAAACGCACGTACTTTGTGACCTGCAGTTGCCGGCCGTCGCAATTTGAAAGTGCCAAGCCAATCTTTCGTCGCGTCTTGGAGAGTATTGGCCTAGGCAAAATTCCCTGCTCGCTGGCGACAAACGTGCTTTGCGTCTCTATCTACAACTGGTTTCAAAACCCTCGGACGCGTCGCCCGCACACTTGAATGACAGATGCACGCACAGGCGCAACCGGGTTTTGAAACTAATTCTCTTCGATAAACCACACCGTGAGTTGGTTCAGCGGATCGCATTGACGTACTTCATGTCGGCGAAGTGACGTCTTGCCGATTTCGCCAGGTGCAAGGCGATCCCATGCGAACATTCATTAGCCTGCTGTTTTTCCTCTCTGCCGCCGCGCCGGTCTCCGCAGCGAACATTCAGGACGACGTCGATCCGACCACCGGGTGGCAGGTGATTACAGCACAGGCTGGGTTGACGAAGATTCGCGTGGTCCCTGCCGCGGGATTTAACGTTTTTTCCATCCAGCACGCCGGCCGGGAATTGCTGAAAACGCCCAAGTCGCTCGCCGAGCTGCCGGGTTTCCACTACGGGACGCCGCTGCTGTATCCGTCACCCAATCGCGTTCGCAACGCGAAATTTACGTTCGACGGCCGAACCTATTCGTTCGAAGCGAATGACGGCACGAACTTTTTACACGGTCTCGTGCACGATGTCCCTTGGACAGTCCGCCGCATGGAGGTCGACGCCAAGCGAGCCATAATCGAAGCGGAATTGGCGTTCACCCCTGGGACCAAACAATTCGAGAAGTTTCCGCTGGCACATACGCTGCGCGTAGCCGTCACGGTCGGTCCGGGCAGCGTCACTTGGAAGTACGAGGTCGACAATACTAAGGGAAAATCTCAGATTCCCTTCGGATTTGCGCTACACCCGTGGATTCTATACCAGGGAAATCGTGCGGAAACGTATCTCACGATCCCCGCCACGCATTGGATGGAGGCGGTCGATCTGCTGCCGACCGGAAAACTGGTCGATTTAGCAGGTTCCTCTTTTGACGCCCGGTCGCCCAAGTCGCTCGACGATTTTGTCATCGACGACGTCTATTTCGGCATGCGGGCCGACCATCCCACGCTGGTCGATTTTCGCGACGTGGGGCCGAAACTCTCCCTCGATGCCAGCGCGGACTTCACGCACCTGGTCGTCTATACTCCGGAAAACGAAGATTGGTTCTGCGTCGAGAACCAGACCTGTTCCACCGACGCCCACAATCTCTACCAAAAAGGACTGAAGCGGGAGTCCCATCTGCTGGTTGCCGAGCCGGGGGAAATACTGGGCGGGACGGTCAAGTATTCCATTGAGGACCCCCGCCAATACAAACTCAGCATTTGGGAGCCGGCTATTCAGAAATTTGAGGCGCACGATCGGCTAAATCCCCCTGCCGAGAACGGAATCCTGTTCGTCGGCAGTTCGAGCATTCGCTTTTGGGATCTGTCGAAGTATTTCCCGGACCGCCGGGTCATTAACCGTGGGTTTGGCGGATCGCAAATGGTCGATAGCCTGTATTTCGCTGACCGGATCGTGCTTCCCTATCGGCCGGAAACCATCGTTGTGTATGCCGGCGATAACGACGTGGATCGTGGAACCGCGCCGGAAACCGTCGCTGACGACTTCAAGCGATTTGCCGCCAAGGTCCATGCAGCATTGCCCGAAACAAAGATCATTTACATCGCCATCAAACCAAGTTTGCGGCGCTGGAATTTGTATGATCAGATGGCCAAGGCGAACGAGATGATCGCCGAATTTGCTGAGTCCGACCCGCGGATTACCTTCGCGGACATCGCCACGCCGATGCTGAACGAGCAAGGCACACCCAAACCAGAACTGTTTATTGAGGATGGCTTGCATCTCAGCCCGGCGGGCTACGACGTGTGGACGTCGGTGATCGAACCGCTGTTGCCGTCGACAAAATAATCCTTGCGACGCATACCTCCGGACAATTTATGCCCGACTTGCCTGTGCTCGATAGAATTCGCGACTTCCTCACGTCGCAGCATATCGCTTTTCGCGAAGTGCACCACGAGCCGACGTACACGTCCGAGGAATCGGCCCACGCGCGGGGCGAAGACATCCGCATTGGCGGCAAGGCGCTATTGTTAAAAGCGGGGGATGACTTCCGCTTATTCGTCCTGCCGGCAAATTGCAAAGCTGATTCCGCGGCGATCCGCAGTACGCTCGGTGTGCGAAAAACGCGATTCGCCACGCGCGAGGAATTGCAGGAATTGACCGGATTGGTTCCCGGCAGCGTGCCACCCTTCGGGCATCCGATTCTCCCCTTCGATCTCTACGTCGATGCGGGAATCGCGGAAAATGACAGGATCGCCTTCAACGCCGGTTCGCTCACCGACTCGGTGATTCTTGAGGTCGGAGACTATCTGCGCATCGCCCGGCCGGCTGAGATCTTTGCCTTTGCCGCCGAGTGACCCACCGCCAAGCAGGTCACCGCGCATAAAAATGGCCCGGCGAACGAATAGGCGCTCGCCCCTGCCGAAGCAGGGCTATTCGCTCGAGCCGGACCGAACGTACGGTAGCATATCGCCTTTTGAAAAATCAAGACAAACCATAGTATGTCCAGGGGTTTTCCCTAACTTGGGGCGTCGCTTTGAGACCGCTGGCTTTCTGATCGGCTGATCAACGGAGCCAAGGTAATTAAGTAAAGTCAACAGGCGGGTCTGTTGGCCCGAAAAATGACGACTTGTCAAAACATGGCGCAAGGTCAATAATGCGGACATGGAAACGCTCACACGGAAACAACGGGAACTCAAGCAGCGCGAAGCGGATATTCTGGCGCTCTCGCGGCCGATGCTCATTGAAGGCGGCTACCACGGGCTGAACATGGACCGCATCGCGGCGGAGCTTGAGTATTCCAAAGGGACGATCTACAAGCATTTTTCCTGCAAAGAGGAAATCATCATTGCCCTGGCGATTGAGACCCAAGAGAAGCGCTCCGAGTTCTTTTCGCGGGCAGCTGCATTTCAGGGAAGTTCACGGGAACGGCTGACCGCCATCGGCGTCGCCTGCGAATTGTTCGTCCGGCTCTTTCCCGATCACTTTGCGGTCGAGCAAATCATCAATTCCCGCTCGATATGGGAAAAAACCTCGCTGGATCGGCGAAAGTTGATGCAGGTCGCCGAGGGAAAGTGCATGCACATGGTCTCGGGAATCGTCCGCGACGGCATCGCCCACGGCGACGTCGCGCTTCCTGACGGGACGACGCCGGAGGAATTGGTGTTCGGCCTGTGGTCGTTGACGTTTGGCGCCTATTCGATTCTGAGCACGGGGGAATCGTTGGCCAATTTGGGAGTGAAAGACCCATTCGCATCCATACGCACGAATGTGCACCACATGCTCAATGGAATCGGATGGCGGCCGTTATCGACTGAGCATGACTATAACGCCGTCGCACAGCGAATCTCCGAGGAGATTTTTGCGGCAGAATTCCAGCTTGTGTTTGGTTAACCCGCAGCCGAGAGGACGAGAAATGACGAGCCGTCAAATCCCAACCAAGCGTGCGTTCGCCTGGTCGGCAGCCGTTATCGTCACTGCTGTCGTCGTTGCGGGCATCGCCGCCGCCGCCAATAGTGCAAAATCCCCCCGCGAAATTCAGCAAATGCCGGTCGTGCCGGTCGATTTTGTCACGGCGGATCCGGTCTCGCAGTATGACGACATTCGCAGCTATGCCGGGACGATCGAAGCGGCGCGGGTCAGCGAGCTCGGTTTCGCGCGGGCCGGCCGTTTGGTCAAGATTTTCGTGGAAGAGGGGGACGACGTCTATCAGGGTAAGCTGCTGGCACAACTGGACGTCAGTCATCTGGAAGCCAGGCGGGAAGAACTTCAGGCACAGCGCGCCCAGGCGGTTGCGCAGTTGGACGAATTTCTCGCCGGCCCCCGCAAGGAAACGATTGCCGCCGCCCGCGCCGACGTGGCGGAAGTGCAATCGCAATACGACTTGGCGTCTGCCGGCCACCGACGGAGCGAAGATCTGTTTGCCCGCAAGGTGATCTCCAAGGACGATTATGACCAATCCGATTACGGCGTGCGTGCGGCCCAAGCCCGTCTCGATTCCGCGCAGCGAAAGCTTGATGAATTGCTGGCGGGAACACGCAAAGAACAGATCGCCGCTCAACGGGCGGCCGTTTCACAATTAGACGCAGCATTGAAGGATTTGGAAGTTGACATTGACGATGCCCATTTGACGGCACCTTATGACGGCCGCATTGCTCGGCGGTATGTCGATGAGGGGACGTATGTCTCCCCCAGTTCGCCGACGATTCGATACGTTGAGCACGGCAATTTGGAGGCCCGCATCGGCCTTCCTGTCGATATCGCACGAACTCTCAGCGTCGGCAGCCGGCATGAGCTTTCGATTGGCGAGAGGAGATATCCGGCCACCGTCAAACTTGTCTTGCCAGAATTAAATATGACGACGCGCACGCGGACGGTGGTGTTTGCTCTGGAGAGCCAAGCGGCCCAATCGGTCGTGCCGGGTGAGGTCGTTCGAGTAGAAATTGCCGAGACCGTCAACGCCTCAGGGTATTGGTTGCCGACTGCGGCGCTCAGCCGCGGTAGCCGCGGACTTTGGTCGGTGTTGGTCGTCGCCAACGATGCCGGCACGCCGACCGAAGTGGCGAAGCGCCGCGACGTTGAGGTTTTGCACACGCAGGAAGAACGTGTGTTAGTTCGCGGAACGCTGCAGCCGGGCGACCGAGTGATCGCCGGCGGGACGCATCGCGTCGTCGAGGGCCAAGCGGTCCGCGGGCGTCCTTTGTAATTTGAAGTCGGTCAGCTGTTTTTGCACCAGCGGATGTTCACCATGTCGAATCTGTTTCACCGCAATCGTCGACTGCTGGTCCTGACGATCATCTTGATCGTGGTCTCCGGGGCTTCGTCCTATGCGGTGCTGCCCCGCATGGAAGACCCGATTCTGGTCGAGCGGGTCGCGAAGGTAAATACGTTTTTCCCCGGTGCCGACCCGCAGCGCGTCGAGGCACTCGTCACCGAAAAGCTGGAAGAAGAACTACAAGAGATCGACGAAATCAAGGAACTGCGTTCGATCTCCCGAACCGGGATTTCCGTATTGACGGTGGAACTGCGTGACGACGTGTATGAAGCGGACGCGATCTGGTCCCGCGTCCGCGACAAGCTGGATGACGCAGCCCCGTTATTGCCGCCGGGCGCGAGCGAGCCGGAATTTGACGACGTGCCGATGAAGGCCTACGCACAAATCGTCGCGCTGACCTGGCAGCAGGACACGCAACCGAATTACGCAATCCTGCGGCGGCTGACGGAGGACTTGGAAGATGCACTCCGCGCAATTCCGGGTACGGAAGACGTCGAGACGTTCGGCGACCCGACCGAGGAAATCACCGTCACGATTCGGCAACAGGAATTGTCGACGTTGGGACTGACGACGGCGGATGTCGCTCGACAGATTGAAGCGAGCGACGCAAAGGTTGCTTCCGGCCAGTTACGCGGACATGGCTCGGATCTACTATTGGAAGTTGATAGCGAATTGGACTCGTTGTCACGTATTGCACAGATGCCCATCCACTACGGCGCCGACGGCCGGTTTGTGCAATTGGGCGATATCGCCGACGTCGACAAGGGCATCGCGGAGCCGACCGACCGCCTGGCCCTCATCGACGGATACCCGGCGATTGCCCTCAGCGTGCTTGTGCGCGATTCGCAGCGAATCGATCATTGGTCGCATCGGGCGCGTACGCTCCTCGACGAGTTCGCTGCCCAGTTGCCGCGCGGTGCGGGGCTCAGGACGGTCTTTGAACAAAGCCAATACGTGGAAGATCGGCTGAATTCACTCCTGAACAACCTGCTGTTGGGCGGAGCGGCGGTCGTGTTGGTCGTCTTCGTGATGATGGGGTGGCGAAACGCGTTGATTGTGGGCATCTCATTGCCGCTGTCGTCGCTGATTGTGCTGACTGGCATGCGTATGCTGGGCATCCCCGTTCATCAGATGTCGGTGACGGGGTTGATCATTGCGCTGGGGCTTTTGATTGATAACGCGATTGTGATCGTGGACGACGTCACGTCGAAACTGCGAGAAAGGATGCCGCCGGCGAACGCCGTTTCCGCCAGCGTCCGGCATTTGGCGGTACCGCTTTTGGGCTCGACGCTGACAACGGCGTTCGCGTTCGCGCCGATCGCGCTCATGCCGGGTCCGGCCGGTGAATTCGTCGGATCGATCGCCGTGAGCGTGATCTTGGCGATCTTCAGTTCATTCGGATTGGCAATGACAGTGATCCCCGCACTGACGGTCATTGGACAAGGGGTGCAGCGCGTTCGTCGCCGCTGGCGGTGGTGGCAGGATGGAATTTCGCATGCCGGCATGGCCGGTCTTTACCGTCGTTCGTTGGACTTGCTTTTGGCCCATCCGTTGCTGGGCATCGTCCTGGGATTGATCCTGCCGATTGCGGGGTTCATTCAAGCGCGAACACTGCCGGAGCAATTTTTT
>CALFYU010000576.1 GCA_937952455.1 uncultured Planctomycetaceae bacterium | reverse complement strand
CGTGACGCATCAGAGGGTTTTGAAACTACCTATATTGAAATGTCGACGAAAAGGCGTCCCACCCTGAGTCAAGCTGGACCGTGGGACTCAGGGGGGGGACGAGAAATGCGTCACTGCTTCCAGCGCGACCTACTTATCCTCCTTTTTAATATGGCCGGAAGCGGACGGACTTATGATTTCTTGTCGGCAATCCGTTTCGACTTTCCACTTGTCGCTGCCGATTTGACAGAGATCTTCATCGGTTGCGCTTCCGGTTTCTTGCCGATGCAGATGCGGAGAACTCCCTGCTCCAAAGCGGCATCAATGGAATTCGGATCGACAACATCCGTCAACATGATTGTGCGATTGAATTCGCCGAACATTCTTTCGTTGTGCGAGTATTTTCCGTCCTCCTTGGGGACGGGCCGCGTCCCCGCCAAAGACAACTGGCCATCCTTAAATTGAATCTCGAGCGCATCTTCACTGAAACCGGGGACATCAGCCTCGACGTAGATGTTTGTTTCATCCTCCCAAATCGTCAGCGGAGGATACGCCGTCAGCTGATCACGCCGCACGGCCGACTGAAGGGAATTGTCGAGCTCTTGCCGCAGGCGTTGAATGGAAGTCGGGAAAATCGGAGTCCAGCGAGTCGTTGTCAACATTGTCATACCTCCAAAAATCGAGCAGGTTCTTTTTCGAGTCGTTGATTTGGAAATATCGCAGGAGCGCCCCATTCGAAATGTTCTGATTGCGGGGACAACTCAGGCAGGTCTTAGTGCTTGATCGTAATTTTCTTTGTTTGCGCCTCCTCGGACTTCTTGACGGTGATGTGCAAAACTCCGTCGCGGTATTCGGCCTCCACGTGTTCTGGATCGACGTCATCTCCGAGCCGAACGACTCTGCGGAATTGACCATAGGAGCGTTCGACCCGATGCCAGGTCCTACCTTTTTCTTCGGTCTCGCGCTTCTGCTCACCGGTGATCCACAAGTCTCCGTGTTGTAGCTCGACATGAATGTCGTCAGCGTTCATACCGGGCAGTTCGACCGACACCTCATAGGCGTCTTCGGTCTGTGCGAGGTCGAGTCGGGGAGCCCAGATGCCCGGTTGAGAAACGCTCCCGCCGTTTCCACCGTTGAAGAATCTTTCGAACAGCTGATCCATTTCGTTGCGAAGATCGCCAAATGAACCGAAATCCGTGTTGAATGGAATGAGTGAGTTGGCCATGGTATGTCTCCTATAAAAATTGAATGTGAAAATGTTTCTTCGTGCGAGTTCAGACCATTTCTGGCAGCACTGCAATCGGATCACGAGAACGCCCATTCGGCCGCGGGCTCAATCGACGCGAAAGAATTTGCCATTGGCGCCCCGCACGGCTCGGCGATGGGGCTGTGCGGACACGACGTCCAATGTTGGGGACACGCGATTTGAGGCGACGTTACGACTTGGCCAATGCGACCGGCGCAGCAAAGCTGGTCAGAGATGGGGGTCCTGCTCGTTCGGTGAAGAGTGAACCCACGTGTTTTTGCTTCGGCCATTGCGGCGGATTGGAACAACAACAATCCTGCCGGCGACTTCTGCCTCGGCCGCTCTCGCCGTGTCTGAAACCTCGACGAACGGCTTCGAACGGGGCTAGGAACGTCGCCAACCAAATCTTGGTCGACAACATAGCTGACCTCCCTCAAGACCGTAAACCAAGAAGTCAATAAGGACACCCGTCTGAACCGTCGGGGTTCAGCTCGTCTATGGCAACAGTCCGTAGAGGCAAATCGCGTGCCAATTTCGACTGACGAAAACGTCGTGACGTAATTTACTTTTGTCAAAAAGATTTACGAATTCTTCGGCAATGGGAATGGAATCCCTCGTCCTTGGACGGCCTGCCAAGTTGACAGTCTGACAATCCCTTGTCCGCCGAAACTGACTGCCATTTTGGTCCACATTCGTCAGCCTCAACTGCTCGCTTTTCATGCGCCATCAATCCCTCGCGCGCCGATCTGGCGAGGGTTGCTCAGGTCCAACACTCGGATCCGAGCAATCGTAGGCAAAATAGATGGCACAGTTCTCAAACGATGTGTGCCTTATGCATCGACGGATCACCGCAAATGACCGTGAGGTACGACGATGCCATCGGTTCGATCGGGGGGAGTGGGAGAAGTGAATTTCGCGGCGGACGCGTGGAGCGCCGTTGGCGTGTCGCATCCGATCTGACTGACAACAGTTTTGAAAAGTGACAACGGCCCCATTCAACTCGACGGCAGTTCACGTCTATCGCACTTCAAATGACGCTGTCTTAGATTACGCAAACGCTTCTTGAGATTCTGACGGAGGTGTTTTATGAATCGCTGCGAAACGACAGTGGAAAGCATCGACCTGTACAACAAACTCATCCGGGAATTGCTGGATGACATCGGGGAGTCGCTGCAAAGCGCCGTGAGCCCGGGAGAGCGGGAAACGACCCTTTCCAGAATGGATAAGGTGCTGGAATATCTGGCGGCCCAATTCGATCTGGAAGAGAAAGACGGTTACCTGACGCACGTCTTGGAAGAGTTTCCGAATTGGCATCCCCAGCTACAGCACTTGCAACAGGAGCATCGCTTGCTGCAGCGGCAGTTCAGGGAAATTCGCCAGCGGCTCTCTGCCACAGCAGAGAAGAGTGACATCGCATGCGAACTGCGACGTCATCTCTAGGACTGGATCGCCAGCTTTAGGCAAAACCAGCAACGCGAGGACAACTTGTTGCACGAAGCGTTTATCCTCGACGTAGGGCAGGGAGAATGAGCGGTGAATAGAGTCCTTGCAGCGGTGTTCGAATCGTTTGCAATTCGGGTCACTCCGACTGTATTGTGAAGTTCCAATCTGGCTTCAGGACATCCAACCACCGATTAAGGCCATCATTTGCCTGAGTTCCCAAACTAAGGACAACGCGCCATGATCAAAGGCGTCCACACGATGTTCTATACGTCGCAGCCGGATGAACTGCGAGCGTTTCTGCGCGACAAGCTGCAGTTTCCCTGTACCGACGTGGGGGAGGGCTGATTGATTTTTGATCTGCCGGAAGCGGACATGGGCTGCCATCCCGCCGACGCCGGGGACGGGGCCCCCTCCGGCACGCACTACATTTCGTTCTACTGCGACGACATCCACCAAACCGTGGCAGAGTTGAAACAGCGGGGCGTCGAATTCGTCGACGACGTCACGGACGCCGGCTACGGCCTGGCGACACACTTCCGCATGCCGGGCGGATTTGACGTGGAACTCTACCAGCCGCACTATAGCAAGTAGCCGGTACACGCAGTCAGGATCATCCCATGAAGAATTCGCTCTTTCGGCTCGTTAGCATATTGGCGGTCTCCGT
>CALFYU010000575.1 GCA_937952455.1 uncultured Planctomycetaceae bacterium | reverse complement strand
CGCGAGATCGACGGCGGTCCAGTCGGCAGCGGTGGAGTCGACAACTTGAGCCATGAGAGTTCATTCCGATAACGGAAGTCGTAGATGCCAGCATGAGGCTGTACGGTCTATTATCAAAACGCTTTGTCTCCGCAACAAGTGCAATTGCGCTCGGCGGCGCCCATCGCGGCGGATTATGCCCGCGCGGTCCTGGAAACGGCCACCGGTTGCCCGGCGGCAGCGGAGCGATAACCTGCCAGGATCACGTCGACCGCGTGGGCCCCCAATGCGACTGGGACGTCACTCGGCCGGCCCTGTTCCAGGCAATCCAGAAAATAGACCGCATCATCCGTAACAGCCGGTTGGACCGACAGCCAACTCGTCTTGGGAGCGATTCCACCGGCGATTTGTGTGCTGGACCAAAACCCCATTGGATCTTCAGGATGTCCGGACGACGGCTGCTGCCACGCCGGAGCGTCGCTATAGATTTCCAGCCGCGGCTCATACGCATCCAGATCGACCGCGGCGGATTCACCCGTCAAATGAATCTTGTGGATTCCGTGCGACGGATGGCTGGACCAGCCGGCGCGCCCGCAGGTGACCGTGGCTGTGATTCCTCCTTCGAGCTGCAGCAGCAGGCAGGCGAAATCCTCGACGCCGTTTCGTTGATGTTCGGCGAAGAAATAATTGCTCGTCGTCGCATACACACTCGTCACCCGCCGGCCGGTCAGCCATGTGAAAAACACGAGCGGATACCACCCGACGCAGAACAGTTCCCGCTTGGAATCCACAAACGTAAACCGCTCGGCCGTGGCCTGCTCCCGGCGGGGCTGTGACAGATCGGCCGTTCCCGCGATGCCTTTGGCGAACAGCAGTTCATAATGAATCGCGGTCAGTTGTCCCAACCGGCCGGAACCGACGATCTCCCGCGCGCGGTGCGCCGTCGGTGTGTGCACCAGGCTGAACAGGTGATTGGTCACCCCCGCTTCGTCGACAGCATTGACGACGTCGCCGGCGTCCTTGACCGTCGTGCAGAGCGGTTTATCGATGTAGAGGTGTTTTCCCGCCTGAGCACACTTGACTGCGAGTCGCGCCCGTCGCTCCGGTTCGGCACAGACGCTGACAATATCGACGTCGTCGCGGGAGAGCGCCGCATCCAGATCCGGCAGCAGCGGAATCTCAAGCTCTTCTGCTAACATGCGGTTGAGTTCCGCACGGCGGTCCGGAACGTCCGCTTCGTCGGTCAGGCCAATCAGTCGGCAACGCGGATCGGCTGCCAGTGCCCGGGCATAGTTTTCCTGATGCGTCAGGTTTCCGGCAATCAGCAGCAATCCGTAAGGTGGTTTCGTCGGCATACGACTAACACAACTGAAGGACACGAGACGCATTAAACTTGAAAATCTTCGGTTCAACATCCGCGGGAAGTTGCAGTTCGGAAAACAACTCAAACTGCGGAACGTGTTGTCCCGGCGCCAAATAATCGGTCCCAAACAAAATGCGGTCCTGTCGACGAATGAGGAATTCGGTCGATGGCGCCCCCCGGTTGCACCTTGCCTTTGGGATAACCGCCGAGGTCCTTTTGCTCCAGTCCGCCGGAAATCGACGCCCACCATCCGGGGCCGTGTCCGATGAAATTTAGCTCCGGAAAAGTGCTCACAGCATGTTCCAGCCGTTTGAGCCCGGGGACGTCTTTGCCGCGAATATTGTCGATGTGAAACAGTAGCGGAATGCCGACCTGTTGGCACGCTTCGTAGACCCGCATCATCAGCGGATCGTCAAAATCCAGTCCGACTTTGTGTTCGCCGAAGCCTTTGGCTCCCTGGTCCACCCAGGCTTGAATGATTTTCACCAATCCCTTCACGCCGCCGCCGACCATCTGCCGCGGATCGATCGAACAAAAGGGAATCAGCCGATCCGGATGCGCCTTCCCGGCGGCGAGTGCGACGTCGGTTAGCTGCAAGAACGTCGTCGACTCGGGCGAAGTCAGCGGCAACACGACTGCCTTTTCCACGTCGTGTTCGTCCATCCAACTCAGCAAACCGTCGACGGTCAGTTCCTTGGTCGGGTCGGTATAGCGGCCGATGTGCGTGTGCACGTCGATGTATTTGCTCGCCGGTTTCGCCGTTGTTTCAGCGGCGTACAATCCCGGAAGCGTAAGCATCCCGGCCAGCGAGGCGGTTCCGGCGGCCGTGTGGGAGAGAAATTGGCGACGGTTCAGCATGCGGTGAAGTTCCTAGTCAGAGCGTGTCACTGCGAGTCAGTTCTCACCGTTAGTATAACGCTCGCCGCGAGCCGCCGCGAATGCCCGTCACGATTTCGGCGTCATGCTGCTGATGCGGATCCGCTGATCGTGATGCGCGGTCGCGATCCGCAATCCGTCTGGGTGCAGGTCCATGTCGCGTGCTGTATTAGGGAGTTTGACTTTGTGGAACGGTTTGTCCTGATCCGGTTTCCAGAAATACAACAGTCCGCCCCCGCTGCCGCCGCAGCCGCCAACTAAGAATCCGTCGGGATGATAGACCACCCGCCAAATGATTCCCTTCTCGCCGTCGGAAATGTGCGAGACCTTTTTCTTTTGCGATTCCCACTCGAACAATTCCACCAGCGGCTCGTTCACCGCTCCCAAGGGGTTGGTCGCCTTGTGCAGGCCGCCGCAGGCAAAGTACTGCCCGTCCGGGCTGAGCGCCATGCTCCGCACGCCGCCGTAATCGACCGCCTGCCCGCCGTTGTAGGTGTGCAAGGTCTTGGCGTCGAATTCGCGAACCAGTTTGTCGGAAGCGACCTCCCATTGTTTCACATTTCCGAGCAAAGTACCCGACAGGACGAACTCGCCGCCGGGATGAAAGAACATGCTGTAGACATTGCTGTCGTGCGGGGCGTATTCGCGAATCAAGCTGCCGTCTTCGAGGTTCCACAGTTTGAGCCGATTGTCGTTGCCGCCGCTGGCCAAGATCTTGCCGTCGGGGCTGACGTCCAGCGCGCGAACCCAACCGGCGTGTGCGGCCACATTCCGCAGTGGTTTGGGCTGCGGTTCGGCGACCGGCCACCAGACCAATTGCCCGTCGCTGCCGCCGGAGACCATCGTTTGCCCGTCCTTGGAAAACGCGAACGCGCGCACCCAGCAATCGTGTTCGGGCAACGTAACCTTCGCTCCGCCTTCCAGCTCAAAGCGGTGAATCGCATAATCCTCCGCTCCGGCGAAGACATATTTCGCCTGTGGATCAAATCGGCAGCAAATGAAGGGGCTGTCGTGCTTGAACTCGGTGGCGACGTGCGTTTGTTTGGGATCAGCTGGCATGCGGTTTTGTTTGCGGTGGAAGCGGATTAAGAAACGGGCCGTTTAGACCAATAGTTCGTCGATCGCTGATGCCGCGGGATCGGCCATGGGTAAATCGCGTCCGCCGACGTGGAAACTGCTCGTGGAATCCAGGCCGACCGCTTGCAAGTAAGTGTGGAACAACTGCCCGTGGTCGACCTCTTTGTCCGAGACGGCGGTGCCGTTTTTGTTCGTGGCGCCGTACAGCGCGCCGCGGTGCACGCGGCCCCCGCCCAGGACGACCGACCAGGCATTGCCCCAGTGATCGCGTCCGTATCGTGGATTGATCCGCGGGGTGCGGCCGAACTCCGACATCACCACGATCAGGGTGCTGTCCAGCATTCCCCGATCGGCCAGATCGCTCACGATGGCTGAAAACGACCGATCGAACTCGCCCACCTGTTCAAGGTGGAAGTTGAAGTTTTCGTTGTGCGTGTCGTAATTGGAGTGCGAGACCTGCACGAACGTGATTCCGTTTTCCAATAGCCGCCGCGCGAGCAGGCATTGCTTGCCGAGCGCGTGCTTCCCGTAACGTTCATGGTCGGCGGCCGGTTCCTTGGAGACGTCAAAGATCTCCCGCTGCCGCATCAATTGTTGCGCTTGTTCGTAGTTATAGGTGTAAACGTCCGTCTCAGCGGTGCGGCGGCGGGCGGTGAAACGTCGGTTGAGATTGCGGCGGAAATCGTTGCGGCGGGCGTCAGCGTCGGCCGTCAGTTCCGCAGCCCGTTCGGAGTTCTGCGGGGGATTACCGTTGCCCAACACGATGCTGGCGTACTTCGGGCCGAGGTAGGCGGCGTTGTCGCCCCGCCCCCCGCCGCCGCCGGGGGTGATGTGAATGTGGCCCGGCAACGAGGCGTTCTCCGGTGACAGGGCCTTGGCGGCGACCGCTCCGATATGCGGGTATTTGGCCCCGGCCATCTGCCGACGGCCGCATTCCATCATAAACCGGCCTTTGCCGTGGTCGTTCTCCTTGGTGTTCACGCTCCGCACGATGGCCAGATGGTGCATCTGTTGCGCGGTCAGCGGCAGGAGTTCCGAAATATGCGTCCCCGGCACACTCGTGGGAATCGCGCGAAATGGGCCGCCGGTGTCGGTTTTCGGTTTGGGATCCCAACTTTCCAGTTGGCTCAAGCCGCCCGACATGAAGAACAGCAGCACGCGTTTTTGCGAAGAGGCCAACTCCTTGGCGGCCGCCGGTTGAGCCAACGCGCCCAATCCCCCGACCAGGCCCGCCGCGCCGCCGGTCGCCAAGCCCCCCAAAAACTGCCGGCGCGCAATCCCATGTTCCGCCGTTCCGCAAGCATACGTGCAACGCATGAGGGTGATCTCCGTGGGGAAAAGGCTGTAGACCTTAGGCTGTAGGCTCTAGGAAATCTTTAGTGTGGGCGCTAACGCTCGATCATCCATCACGTTCGACCGACATCAACCAGCCCTAAAGTCTACAGCCTAAAGCCTACGGACTCCGTTACTAGTGTTCAAAACGAAACTCCGCCGAAGTCAGCATCGCCCAGGCGAGTTCTTGGACGGCGGCTGTTCGGTCGGATTTTGATTCTTGCTCCAGGTACGCGATGACGTCGGCCGTTTCTTCCGGCGCGGGGCGTCGCGTGAAAATGGCTAGATACAATTCCTCCGCACAGGCGGCGGGGTCGGTGAGTTCTTTGAGGCGGGCTGTCAGGTTTGTTCCGGCCGGATTGAGCCAACCGCGGATTTCTCCGCCGTTGGTGAAAAACAGTGCCTGATCCACCGTGGCAAAGAACACGTTTTGAGGTTGCCCGTCGCCGGCGCCAAAGGTTTTGACGAACGTTGCAACGTTACCGCGCAATTTGTCATACACGGCCGCTTCGACCTTGGCGGCCCGCTGCGGCTCGTCTTTCTCACCTTTCTTGTCCAATTCTGCCACTGCGGCCGATTTCTGCTGTGCAACGACGCCGGTAGCCTGCATGATGCTCCAGGACAATTGCTCGGGCGACAGCGGTTTGAGCGCGCTCGTTGCAAATCGGCCCGTGAGTTGTCCAGTCAGTTCACCGTAGAGGTTCTCAACGAGGGCGGTCTGCGCTTGCTGGCCTTCTTGAGCCGCTTGCAGTTTTTTATTTGCGTCTGCGGTCCGCTGCTCGGCATCTTGCTTGACGGCCTTCGCGGCGGTGAGTTGTTCCTGCGCCGATTGGAGGGTTGCCTGTGTCGCGGTGACTTGATCGTTTGCTGTTTTCAATTGCTCGGCGAGCGGCGCCAATTCGCCGTTGAGGTGCGCTGCCAATGTGTCCAGCTGAGCCGTTCCGGTCGTCAGGCCTTCGTCGTCCGGCAACGCGGTCATCGCAGCCTGTCCGGCCGCCGCCGCCTCAGAAACCTGTCGTGCGAGTTTCGCTTGTTGCGCGTATTGGTCGCGAATGGGCTTTGCGATCTTCAACGCGGCCGCATGGGCGCGCTGAGATGTTATCAATTGATCCGCCGCAGCGGCGATGTCGGCCTCGACTTGTGACGCGGCCGTCTGGATCCGGTCGAGTTCTTCGCGGGCTGTCGTTGTGGCGGCAATCAAGTCCTGTTGCTTGGCGACCGCCGCGCGGTAGGTTAGCAGCGTCTGAAGGTGTGTGGTTTGTCGATCTTGATGCTCGGCCAGTGTGCGGGCGCGGCGATAGGCGTAGAGTTTCTCCAAATACGGTCCACGGAGTTCGGCGAGGTTTTTCTGCTGCGTGGCCAATTCTTCGGCCGCGGCCGTAGCGAGGCGGGCCGGTTCGACGGTCTTCTCTTCTGCTGCCTTGGCGGCGGCGGTCTGTTGTTCGATGGTTGTTTTCAGCGCCGCGATTTCATCCGCCACGACTTTTACTCGCTTACGGTAGGTGTCGGCGGCGGCAATCAGTTCCGCGTCTTTAGGGAACTGTTTGACGACCTCATCTGCTTTGGCGAGGGCTTCGTTGAGTGTGCTGTGCGACTGTTCCTTTTCGGGCAACTGTTTCTGGGACGCGGCCAGGGCGGATTTTGCTTTGTCGCTCTCCTTCTGGGCAGCGGCCAGGGCGGCGGCGGTTTTGTCGCGTTCCTTTTCGGCGGTGAACACCGACTCTTGTGCGGCGATCACGCCGTCGCGCAATTTATCCAGTTCCGCATACAACGCATCGACGGCGGCAGACTGTTGGGCCTGTTCGGTTTTCAGCCGCGTGATTTTTGCTTCGATGGAGGGCGAAGAGTCCGCCAGTCCTGCGGGCATGTCAAACCCGCGTCGATAGGTTTTGGTCAGGGCCAACTCCCGCAGGAACGCCTGCATGTCGAAATTCATGGCGGCGAACTCGTCGGCGAGCAGTTCCAACAGTTCCGGATTCGACGGCGGATTGTCTGGATGGTGCAAGTCGAGCGGGTGCACCAAGCCGCGGCCCATCATGTGTGCCCACAGGCGGTTGGCGATGTTGCGATTGAACGCGCCGTTCGTGCCATCGGTCGCTCGCTTGGCCAGTTCTGCGCGGCGGCTGTATTTGGGGACCGGCCGGACATCTTTGGCCGGTTTCACCGTATAGGCCTCGGCGGCGGGGATCACCGGTTCGTCAATTTCCACTTGGCTCGGCAGCCGGGGCCGAGTTCGGCTCTTCTCGAGGGTGAACACCGATTCGAAAGCCGCTTCCCCGTCGGCCGACTCAGCAAGAAACGATTTCTTGGCTTTATTGTCTGTGAACAGTGAGCTTCGACTCAGAAAGGCGTAAATGCCGTAGTAGTCATCCTGCAGATAGTCGTCGATCAGCGGGTGGTTGTGGCACTGGGCACATTGCAGGTCGCGGCCGAAGAAAATTCGCCCCACGTCGCGAGTCAGCAGATGCGGTTCCGCCAGGCGGTCCAGATAGAACTTGGCTGCCGGCCGCAGCGTTTCGTCGGCACCGTCGGCGCTGAGGATTTCGCGGGCGAGTTGATTGAACGGCTTGTTGGCGGCCACGGAGTCGTGCAGGTACTTTTGCCACTCAGCCGATTTGACGTGCGTGTCGCGGCGGCGTTCCATCAAGAGCAGCGTCGGGAGGGGCAGGAGAGGACGCGCAGGTGGCCGCCGCATGAGCAAAAAAACAACCAGCGCCGTTCGCTGGTCGGGCGAGGAATCGTCCAAATAGGCCCGCGCTTCATCGGCGGTGGGGATCGTGCCGTTGAGGTCCAGCGAGACCCGCCGCAGGAATTCGGCGTCGGTACACTCACCCGCGACGGGGCCGGTCAGCCCGGCTTCCATCAGCCGGTCGATCCGGACGTGCAGCGGTTCGTCCCCGTTGACGCCGGCGGCCGGGCCGAATAGGGCGAAGGCTGCCAGACAGGCGATTTGGATCGACGAAACGTTCGGACACCGCATCGTGTTGTGTTCCTCCCCCCTGACCTCATCGCGGGCCGGAAACGCCCACAACAACACATGCACAACTCTTGACACGTTACCAGAATTTCACGCCGAGCGTCAACGTTTACCGGCGGTTGGCGGCGTCCACGGTGGGCCGCGGCGGCGGCGTTTGCGGCACATGCGCCCCCCGGCAAAGCCGGGGGCTGATGGAATCGGGGGGATACGTGCGTGTTTGCAAATCGTGGCGCACGCATTAGACTCAACGCGTACTCGCGGATCGATCGTTCGCCAAATGCCGTTCGCGGGTAAATCAGGGGCTTGCGCATCCCGTTGGGGCAAAATAACGTCTGACTGTCTTGGCACTTGGATGGGGTGAAAAGCAACGTGAACAGCCCGTCATCACAATCCCCGCAGGAACCGACGGACTCCGCCACGCACGTGGACACGAATTCTTCCAGCGAAGCCTGGACGATTTTGGCCGGACATGTCGAGGGGTTTGTGGCCGCTTGGGACGGTGAACAGGCACCGCCGGATATTCGCGATTTTCTCCCCGACACGACCGGCCCCATGCGGCGGTTGGCGCTGCTGGAAACGATCAAGATCGATCTGGAATACCGCTGGCTGCACCACCGTTTGCCTCGTAAGGTCGAAGAATACCTAGATGAGTTTCCGGACCTGTCGGACGAGGGCTTTCCGTGCGATTTGGTCTACGAGGAATTCCACATTCGTCGGCAAGCGGGCGAGGAAGTCGATCCACAGGAGTATTTCGAGCGGTTTCCGCAACATGCGGAATTGATCGGCCGGCACTTGGGTGTCGATACGCCCTATTCGCCGACGGCCCTGTTTCAACCCAAGGCTGCCGACAAGCTCGAAGCGATTCAGGCCGGTGACCGGCTGGACGATTTTGATCTGTTGGCCACGCTGGGCAAAGGAGCATTTGCCACGGTGTTTCTGGCCCGCCAGATTTCGATGCACCGCACCGTCGCCCTAAAAATTTCGGCTGACCAAGGCGCTGAGCCGCAGACGTTGGCGCAGTTCGATCACGAAAACATCGTCCGCGTCTACGACCAACGGACGCTGCCGGACGAAGGGTTGCGGCTGCTCTATATGCAATGTGTGCGGGGCGGGACTTTGCACCCCGTCGTCGAGCACGTGCGCGACACGGCCGTCGACGGCCGCAACGGGCGGTTATTGCTCAAGGCGATCGATCGCGCCCTGGACGACCACGGCGAATCCGCTCCGGCGGAATCCTCGCTGCGGAAACGTTTGGCATCGATGCGCTGGCCGGAGGTCGTCTGCTGGATCGGCACCCGCTTGGCCGATGCACTCGACTATGCCCATCGCCGCGGCGTGCTGCATCGCGACATCAAACCGGCCAATGTGCTGCTCACCGGCGAAGGTTCACCGAAACTGGCGGATTTCAACATCAGCTTCAGTTCCGAAGTCTCCGACGCCACCCCGGCCGCCTATTTCGGCGGGAGTTTGCCCTATATGTCACCGGAGCAATTGGAGGCGTTCCATCCTGGCCATGTTCGCGAAGCCGATACGCTGGATGAGCGCAGCGACATCTATTCGTTGGGTGTGGTGTTGTGGGAATTGCTGACCGGTTACCGGCCGTTTCGCGACGGGCACGTCAAGGACGGTTGGACGGCGACGCTGGATCAAATGATCGCCCGCCGCCGCGAAGGCGTTGGTCAAGAGGCGCTGGACACCTTACCCAAACGAATTCCGCACGGGCTGAAGAACGTCTTGCTCGCCTGCCTGGCGACCGATCCGCACGCGCGTCCGCAGTCGGGACGCGAGCTTGCGCAACAACTCGAGTTGTGCCTGCAGCCCCGTTTACAGGAAATTCTCAATCCGCCTGAAAAAGGATGGCAACGGCTGGTACTGCGATTTGCGATGTTCGCGCTTATCATGGCGGCGTTTGTCCCCAATGTGCTCGCCGCGCGTTTCAACTACGTCTTTAACGATGTTGAAATTATGCCGTTGATCGAGGCAGCGTCGCCCAAGGCACGGCCAACATTCGAAAAGCTGGTGATGTGGATCAACGGCATCGCTTTTCCGCTCGGCTTGGGATTCGCCGGCTATCTGGCGGGGCCGGTCTTTAAGACAATGCGTGAACGCCGCCGCGGCGTGAAGCACTCCCCGGAGCATCTTGCGCAGATGCGTGATCGGTCCTTGGAGTTAGGGCACTATGCCGCCATCATCGGCATCATGTTGTGGACGATCGCCGGCATTGCCTATCCGATTTGTTTTCGCATCGTTGTCGGCAGCAATATGCCGCTACGCGTTTATCCGCATTTCATCGCGTCATTGACGATTTGCGGTTTGATCGCGGCGTCGTATCCGTTTTTGGTGATCACGTTTTTCGCGATCCGGGCGTACTATCCTGCACTGTTGACGCTTGACCAACTGCCGCGGCAGAACTTTGAGCGGTTGGCACGGCTGGGCCGCCGCACGCGGGTCTATTTTGTCCTGGCGGTGCTGATCATCTTCGTCTCGATTCTGATCCTGGCGGCCATCGATACGACGGCCAAATTCGCCGTGTTGGTGCTGTGCACCGCTGGGATCATCGGGTCCTATTTGGCATTTCTGTTGTACCGCGCCATTCAGGGCGACTTGGCCGTCCTCTCGATCCCCGCGACGCAGGGAGGCGATACGGGTGACATCCACAGCGAATCGGTCGAAGCGCTCGCCTCGGGCACCTGGAACCCCTAGCACTTCACGCCATGTCGGCCAACCCTGTCGCCTCAAGCCTCACTGCGGCACGGCCGTGGAGTTGACGATCTGGCGAATCACCGCCTGCGACCGTTCGCGGCGGCCTTGTCGCATGACGCCGCGGGTGATTACGCGGTGCGATAGCACCGGCCCCGCCAGGCGTTTGACGTCATCGGGGATCGCAAAATCCCGGCCTTCGGCCATCGCCATGCCCTGGACCGCTCGGTAAAACGTCAGCGCACCCCGCGTGCTCACGCCCAGTTCCAGTTCTTCATGCTCGCGGGTGGCGGCGACGATGTCCAGCAAATAGTCGTTGATCGAATCGTCGACGCGGACGTCGCGGACGGCCGACTGCATTTCCACGACGTCCTCGACGCTAAGCGTCGGCTGCAGTTGATTCACCGGTTCGCCCTGGCGGTGCGTGTTGAGGATGTCCCGTTCGACCTCCCGCGCTGGATATCCGACTTCGATGCTCATCATGAACCGGTCGAGTTGGTTTTCCGGCAGGGGGTACGTCCCCTCGTATTCCAGCGGATTCTGCGTCGCCAAGACCAGAAACGGCGCCGCCAGCGGGCGGGTTTCCCCCTCGATCGACACCTGATGTTCGCTCATCGCCTCCAGCAGGGCACTTTGCGTACGCGGGGTGGTGCGGTTGATTTCGTCGGCGAGCAGGATATTGGTGAAAATCGGCCCCTCGCGGAACTCGAATTCCCCCAAATTCGGCAAATAGACGCTCGAACCGAGAATGTCGCTCGGCAGCAAGTCGGGCGTGAATTGGATCCGGCGAAATCGGCAATTGAGACACCGCGCCATCGCCTTGGCGAGCACGGTTTTGCCAACGCCCGGTGCATCCTCAATTAAGATATGGCCGTCCGCCAACAGCGCCACGACTGCCATCCGAATTGCCTCGGGCTTACCCAACAACACGCCGCCGATCGCCGCCTCGAGTTGCCCAATCTGTGCATTGACTTGTGTGGTCAACGTGATCCTCGAAATATTAGGTGAGCTTTTGAGATGAAGATGATTCATCATCGTCATCGATCGGGCGTCCGAAGTCAATTCCCACGCCGATCTCATTTCCAGCGCCCGGTCCCAACCCCCTGCGAGACAACGGGTTTAAGCCGCGTTGACACGAAGTCGTAGTTTCTCGATACTCACAGATGATGAATTCCCACGGGCTGTCAGGTGCGTCGCGTCGCACCTTTCACGCATTGTCATGCGCGGGTCTCCCGACCCCGCACAGATTTGACCGTAGTCCCATTGGTCACGCTGTGCATGACAATTCTCTGTAGGGCGCATCGCGACGCACCTTTCCCGCACAGGACGAATGTCGTTCGTTCGGGAAAATGGGCGTCATGGAATGGCAAAACCTTAATGCATGCTGAGCAAATGGGGATGCCTTCCTGAACTACATCGCAAGGTGCGTCATGACGCACCCTACTAGCAAAAGAGAAACTGAGAAGCAGCGAAAGTCGAGTCGAAAAGCGGTGAACGTAGCGACCCCAACGGCCATACCGGATTTGAAATCATATACGCGCGAGGTCGCCGAGCGTGCGCAGCAGGCGTCGCGCAAACTGGCGTTGGCCAACGGAGCACAAAAAGACGCCTGGCTGCGGAGGTCGGCCGAACTAATTCGCACCCGCGGTGACGAAATCCTGGCCGCCAACGAACAGGATATTGCGCAAGCGCCGGAGTATGGACTAAACGACGCCGCCGTCGACCGACTGCGGCTGACGCCCGCACGGTTGGAGGGGATTGCGGCGGCATTGGAAGAAGTTGTCGCTTTGCCCAATCCGGTCGGAGAGGTGATCGACAGCAACGTCCGTCCCAACGGGTTGGAGGTCATAAAGGTCCGCGTGCCCTTGGGGGTGGTGTTTTTTATCTACGAGTCGCGGCCCAACGTGACCGTCGATGCGGCGGCGCTATGTATCAAGAGCGGCAATGCGGTGATCCTCCGCGGCGGCAAAGAGGCCTATCACAGCAATCAGGCGTTTCATGCGCTGTTGGCTGAAGCCCTCAGTGACGTGGGGTTGCCCGAGCATGCGGTGCAACTTGTCGAAACGACCGACCGGGAGGCGGTGGGGCATTTCCTGCGTCAAAACGACAAGATCAGCGTGACGATTCCCCGCGGCGGCAAATCGCTGATCGAGCGCGTCGCGGCCGAAGCGACCATGCCGGTGATCAAGCACTACGACGGGAATTGCCACGTTTATGTGGACGCGGCCGCCGATTTGGATGCGGCACTGCGAATCGTGATCAATAGCAAATGCCAGCGTCCCGGCGTGTGTAACGCGGCCGAGAGCCTGTTGGTGCACCGCGACGTGGCGGAGAAGTTCTTGCCGATATTGTCGGTAGAGTTCGCCGATCGGGGGGTCGAGATGCGTTGTTGTCCGCGCTCACAGCCGCTGATGCCCGGTTCGGTGCCGGCTACCGACGAGGACTACGCAGCGGAGTTTTTGGATCTGATTATTTCCGTCAAGGTGGTCGACGATCTGCAGGAGGCGATTGACCACATCGATCGATTCAGTTCGCGGCATACCGAGGCGATTGTCACCAACGATTTGACGGCGGCGCGGCGGTTTACCGCAGCGGTCGACTCATCGGCGGTGATCGTCAACGCCAGCACGCGGTTTAACGACGGCGGACAATTCGGATTGGGGGCGGAGATCGGCATCAGCACCGACAAGTTTCACGCCCGCGGCCCGTGCGGACTGCGGGAATTGACCAGTTACAAATACCTCGTCCAAGGCGAGGGCCAGATTCGAGAATAAGCCCGTCGGCTCTCGAATTCGGCAGACGGGATTGAGTGGAGGCCAAGGATGGCGGACGTACTCAGCCAATCGGAAGTGGAATCACTGCTCTCGGCGTTGGATCCGGGCGTACAGGTCGGTCAGAAGCGCACCGAAGATCCGCATTCCCAAATCAGCATCTACGACTTCAAACGCCCCGAGCGGGTCAGCAAGGAGCAGATGCGGGGCTTTCAGGCGCTACACGAGGGTTTCGGCCGGGAATTCGGCGCTGCGTTGAGCGGAATGTTGCGGACGATCGTCGAGGTCAAGTTGATCAGCGTCGACCAATTGACCTACAGCGAATTCGTCTACAGTTTGGAAAACCCCTCCTGCTTCAATCTGTTGACCGCTGATCCGCTGGACGGGCATATCATTCTGGATTTGAATCCGTCGATCGTCTTTCCCATCATCGATCGTCTGCTGGGCGGGGGACGGGATTCCCAGCACAAACTTCCCGGACGGCCGCTGACTGAGATCGAAGTCCGTCTGGCCAACCGCATCACCAATCTGGCGATCGAAGCGCTTAAAAATGCCTGGGGCCGGATTTGCCAGTTGGATCCCAAAATCAGTCAGGTCGAGAGCAATCCGCAACTGGTGCAGATTGTTCCGCCGAACGAAGTCATTGTGCTGATCAGTTTCGAAATCACAATGGGCGAGATGCGGGGGATCATGAATCTCTGCATCCCCTTCAACACGATCGAACCGTTGGCAGGTAAGTTTTCGTCGAACGCCTGGTCAACCTATACGCAAAAACAGGTCGACCAGCGGCAATCGATGAACCTCGAATCGGGTGTCCACCGGGCCAGGGTCAAGCTGGTCGTGCGGTTGGCCGAAACCCACCTGACCAATGGCGATCTGCTCAATATGGCGGTCGGCGACGTGATTCCGACCAATACGGACAGGTCGTCGCCGCTGCGAGTTTTTATTGAAGGGGTTCCCAAGTTCTATGCGCAACCCGGTTCATATAAGGGGTACGCGGCGGTACAAATCGGCGGCGTGATCCGTGCGCCGGAGGACGTTGTCGAGGAAAAACTGAAGGCTGCCTTGGCCGCAAAACAGGCACATTCACAAACGGCGACGCCGGCAGCCGCTGCAGCGGGCGCTGTGAGTGGGGCGTCCTAAACCGTCTTTTTATGTGGCTTTGCGGCGGTTGTCGCCGACAAGTCCTTGACGTTTAGCGGTTTAGAGATCAGAATACTTCCAGAGCAGCAGTCCGCTCGGAAAATTCGGACCGTCTCTTGACCACGTTCCCACTTGAACACGTTCGCAGTGGGGGCCGTGGCCATTTTTAACGGTTGCTGCTCGAAATCGCGGAGACCGATGGTGATCCGGGCGACTCTGTACGGAAAGCGGCCCGCGACAGGTGAAGTTTACTGGTTTCATTGTTCCAACTGAAAAGGACCCAAACTATCGACACAAGTCATCGACTC
>CALFYU010000574.1 GCA_937952455.1 uncultured Planctomycetaceae bacterium | reverse complement strand
TTCATTGCCGGGCGGCCAACGTATTTCCTGACGTCCGTAATCGCGGGCACGAGCCAAGGTGATGCCAGCCAGTTCTGCGGGCGGGTGTTCGCGGAACGTTTGCATCAAAGCGTCGATCTTGGCTTTGCCGGTGGGGCCGGCGCTGGCCAACGAGGTTTGTGATTCGGTGAAGTAGCCATGTTCGACGTATAATTCATCCAGACGATCGAGCAGCGTCTTGCCGGCGGTTTGGAGTTCGGCGGCGCATTCCAGAATATAGAGCGCAGCCAATGCCGCGTCCTTATCGCGGGCATATTGCCCGGCGAGGTAGCCCAGCGACTCTTCGGCACCGAAGACGAACTTGTCGGGACCTTCGCGATCCATCGTTTGGCCGATGTATTTGAAGCCGACGAGCAGGTCATCGATGGCGCGCACACCGGCTGCTTGGGCGAGTTTGGCGATCAGCGGCGTGGTGACGAGCGTTTCGACGACGAAGTGCTGCGGCGAGAGCGTTCCGGCAGCTGCGCGTTTTTGTAAGATGTAGTCGGCGATCAATACGCCGATGCGATTGCCGGTGAAGTGGACATATTCACCGTCGCGATTTCTGACGGCGATCCCCAACCGATCAGCGTCCGGGTCACTGGCCAATACCAGTGCGGCATTCTCCGCACGGGCTTGTTCAATCGCCGGGGCGAAGACCTCGGGACGTTCGGGGTTCGGCAATTGGTCCGGGACGTTGGGAAAGTTGCCGTCGGGGCTCCGCTGCGGTTCGAAGATCGAAACGCCGTCAAACCCGGCTTCCCGTGCAACGCGATAAACGGATGACTCGCCGACGCCATGCAGCGGCGTGAACACCGCTTTGACGTCGCGTTGGTCCGAGAGGCTCATGGCCAACACGTTTTCGATGTAGGTCCGATCGACCTGCTCTCCGATGATTTCAATTTTTCCGTCGGCGACCGCCTGGTCGAAGTCGACGGCGGCCAATTCCTGGCAATCATAGACGCAATCGATAATCCCTTGATCGTGCGGCGGCAGGACCTGTCCACCGGTGGACCAGTACGCCTTGAACCCGTTATCCGACGGGGGATTGTGGGAGGCGGAGACCATGGCGCCGACGTCGCACTTCAGGTGCCGCACGGCGAAGGAAAGCTCGGGCGTGGCGCGGTGTGACTCGAAGAGATAGACCTTCAGGCCGTTGGCGGCGAGCGTGATGGCGGTTAGTTTTGCGAATTCGTGCGATCGCAGTCGCGTGTCACTGGTGACGACGGCGACGCCGTCCGATTTGCCGGTCGCCCGTTGCATATAGACGGCTAGTCCCTGCGCGGACTCGCCGATCGTGCGATTGTTGATCGTGGCGGAGCCGATATCCGCCATCAGTCCCCGCCGCCCTCCGGTGCCAAAGGGGATGACTTCCCAGAACAGCCGGTCGAGTGTTTCGAATTGGTCCTGGTCAACCAATTTCAGGACTTGCGGCGCATATGGGGCCAGATAGGGTTCGCTCAGCCAGCGGCGGGCGTTGGCGGCGCTGGCGGGGGTCAGCCGGTTTTCCGCGGCGGCGGCATCGATCTTGGCCAAGGCCTCACGTTGGTGGTCGTCGGGCGTGGAAGAACTCATCAGTGTTTACTCGGGAAATTTGGATGGCGGGGGTGGCACCTAGCGGCATGAATCAATCGGTGCGGCCCCACTTTACCAAATCACACGATGGTCATCGAGTGAATGGCGGAACGCGGGGGCATGAGGGACGAGAGGAAAGAAGGTGTCGATCGGCTCTGCCAGTGACGCCTGCACGAGCCTGACGTGTTGCCCGGCGGTACCTTGGGGTTAGGCTTTCGCGGCGTAGAGTTCGGCGTATTCCAGGACCCAGAGGTCGATCAGTTCCTGGAAGGAGTGGGGGTCCGCCTCGGAGAGTTTTTGGTACCGAGTCCGTTTGAAGAGTTCTTTATTGCGGATCGTCCCTTTGGCGCGGAGTTCGAGGATGTGGACCGAGGAGTAGGGGCTAATGACCATTTCCAGGCGGCTGAAGGCGTTGGCGCGGCGGCCGTCTTGGACGTGGAGGTCGTCTCGGGAGATCTTCGCGCCCCAGCCCCGCTCGTCGGTGGCGGTGTTGAAGCGAAAGCCCGGGAAATGGTCGGCGAGTTTGCTAAGACACTTTTCGATGTGTTCTGAAAGCTGCAATTGGTACGTGGTGTGGAGTTGTTTTAGTTCCGCCTCGTCCATTTTGCGTTCTTCGTCCTGGCGGGCTTCCAGGTCGCTTTGGCGCTGACCCCGTTCGATCGCCCGCTCGAGCCGCTTTTCAAAA
>CALFYU010000573.1 GCA_937952455.1 uncultured Planctomycetaceae bacterium | reverse complement strand
TGTTAAAATCACTTAGGGAAACGTCAGTGCCATTCACCCCGGCCCTCTCCCAGGGGGAGAGGGAGTTTCTTTTTGGCAATCTCTCAATGAAGTTGGCAACAATGAAGTTGACAACCACTCAACCCAATCCCCCCCTCTCCCTCTGGCAGAGGGGTCGGGGGTGAGGGACCGCTGACCAGAACGGGACACCAAGAAAATGACACCGATCGGGTATCAATCGTCGTCGTCCCTTTAGCGATCGCCGTAAGCCCAAAGTTCGCCTGGAGGCGATTCACGAGTTTTTGACATTGGTGAATCACTAGGAACACACGCGGACAGGAATTACACTCATCTATTGGGCTATCAACGTACTTCTCAACAATCATCCTACCCATCCTTTCGGAGAATGCTATCGCATGCGATCCCCGCTTGCTGAAATCCTCTTGATCGGCCTGTTGGCCCTGTGCTGTGCCGTTGGGTGCGGCGGCGATGATGACGAGGCCGAAGTCGCCGCTAATCCGTTCGCCGGGACCCAGGTCACCGTGTCGCTGCCGGCTGGTTTGGGGCTGGAGCGGGAGTGGGAGTTGGCGCTCGCCGAATGGAAACAGCGGACCGGGGCCGAGGTGGAATTGAAACCCCGCGAACTGGCGGACGATCGGTCGTTATTGGAGGCGTATGGTGGAGCGGCGGATGCGGCGGACTTGATTTTGTTTCCGCTGGTAGGAACGGCCGAATTGGGGGATGCGGGGTGGTTTCCGGTGATCTCCGAACCGCTGCGCAAGCCGAGCCAGTTGGATTGGAACGACTTGTTCAAGGGGCTGCGGGATACGATCGGGACGCGTTACGGCGGTCCGGCGACGGTGCCGATATCTTGCCCCGTGTTGGTCTGCTATTACCGCGAAGATCTGCTGGCGGCCGCGAATCTGACCCCGCCGCGGACTTGGGGCGAGTACCAGACGCTCATCGAAACGTCTGGCGATTGGGCGGGGGGCTTACCGGTGATCGAGCCGTGGGGGGAGGAGTTTCGAGCGACGATGTTTCTGGCTCGGGCGGTGAGTTATGTCAAACATCCCGACGATTATTCGACCTTTTTCGATATCCGCAGCGGGGAACCGAAGATCGACGGGCCGGGATTTCAGCGGGCCTGGGAAGAGAGCCTCAAAGCGGTTCGGGCGATGCCGCCGGAAGTACTCACGTACGACACGTATGATTGCCGCAATGAGTTCTTCGCTGGCCGGGCGGCGATGGCGATCACATTTGAGACCGGCTACGGAAATCCGCCGCCGGTGCTGGTGCCGTCGAAGCCGCGGGAGGCCGAGTCGGCGGCTGCCGAGTCGCGTGGGACGGATATTGCGGTCGGATTCGTCAGGTTGCCGGGTGCGGCCGAGGTGTTTCATCAGTCGAAAAATGAATGGACAGCGGGGGCGGAAGACGGCGTCAATTTCGTGACCCTATCCGGTTTCGGCGGGATGAGCGCTGCTGTGTCTTCGGCGAGTTCTGAAAAAGCCAGCGCCGCGGCTTGGAACCTGTATGAGTTTCTGACGTCGCAGGAGCAGATGTCGATCACGTTTCCGCCGGCGACGCGCACGTTGTGCCGCTCGTCACAGATGTCCTATCCGGACGTGTGGCTGCCGGATGATATCACGGCCGCCGAAGGGGGCAGCTATCTGGGTGAGGTGTCCCGCAGCTTAGAAGACAGGTCCTTCGTAGCGGAACTCCCGGTGACCGGTCGCGCCCAATTCCGTGCCGTTCTCACCGAGGGGCTGAGCGCGGGCCTAACGGACGAGGCGGCCGGGGGAGAGATGCTCAAAAACGTCGCTGTGCGTTGGAGTGAGATCGCCGAGAATCTCGGCGTGGCAACAGTCCGCGACAGCTACCGCCGCTCGTTGGGATTGCGGCCGTTGGGAGCGGCGGAGTGACCGATTGAGTCAATCCGTCGGTGAAATCTCTTCGCCGCCGGCGCGGGTGAACAATGCTTTGACGTTTACCATTTTTTCCTCCTCCTTGAGGTGGGTCACGCTTCCATCAGCGCGCAGTGCAAATACTCCGCTAACGGGGAAGGGGCTGCTGAAACCCGCTGGGTCGCCCCAATATGTGAACCGATCGAATTCCACGTCTTGAGGTTTCGTCCAGGGAATCTTGGCCTCGACTGCCTCGCCGATAACAATTGTGTTCGAAGTGCCATCCCGTACTTCTTTGAGCGTCACCGGCTTGGTTCCCGCAAAAACGCATGGTTCGCCTACGATGGCGGCATATGCGGTCATGGTGGAATCGTCTTGTTTGACGGGGCAGCCGTACACGTACGGCCGCTGCGTCAGTAGTTTCACGTTGTTGGGACCGTTCCAAGGCTCGGAGAAATCATATTGGTCGTACAGTTTTTTGCCCTGCGAATCTTCCCCCAGAAACGGCAAAATCAACACCCGCCAACTGTGGAGGAGCTGGCCGTCTGCGTCGGCAATGTACGCTGGCGGGAAGGTTCCGTAAGCGTCGTGATAGTTATGTAATGCGAGACCGATGATTTTAAGACAGTTGCGGCGCTGGCAACGAAATAACCAGTCTTCACGTGCTGGTTGCAGCACCGGGAGCAACAGCAGAATCAGCACGATGATGATCACGACAACCACGACCAATTCGACTTTTGTAAATCCCCGCTTTTGGATTAATGATCGGTTCATTGGGCCAATCCTAGTACGGCGGCACCTCTTCGCCTCCAGCGCGCGTGAACATCGATTTCAGCGTCTCCGCCGGCACGTCCTCGCTGAGAAATTGAACCCAGCCGTCCGCATGTAGTGCAAATGCACCGCTTACGGAACCATGTTCGCTGTTAAAGCTTTGCACATCACCGAGGCGCGTGAACGCTCCGAAGCTCACGTCGCGCGGCTCGGTCCAGCGGATTCTTGCTCCGGCCGCTTCGCCAATCACTATCGTATTGGTCATTCCATCGGTGATTTCACGGACGGTGACCGTAATCGTACCCCGCATCACACACGCGTCGCCCACGACTGCCGCGTAGTCGGTCATTGCCGCTTCTGCATCCTCATGGCTCGGGCAGCGGTATACCGGCGGCATCTTCTCTAGTAGGCTTATATTGTGCGGCCCGTCCCACGGTTCGTCGAATTTGTACTGGTCGTACAATTCCTGTTGATCGACGTACGGCAGAATCAACACCCGCCAACTGTGCAGCGGGCGGCCATGTTCGTCGGAGATGTACGCCGGCGGAAACGTGCCGTAAACGTCGTGATAGCTGTGCAGCGCCAATCCGATTTGTTTAAGATTATTTCGGCAGAGGGTCCTGCGGGTTCCTTCGGGATGGGGTCCGAGCGAGGGCATCATCATATAGAAGGCGAAACCGAATAATCCTAACATCGCCAGCACGCGGCCCCACAGCCGGCGGCGGGTTGCTGGTTTCGAGGTCACCTTATCGGGTAAGGTTGTCCCTTCGCCCTCATAATGGATTATGCTAATCACCGTCCGCACGCGTCATCATCGCCCGCGATACGCGCGGGTCGGTCTCTTCCGAGTTAAGAAAATCCACGTGGCCGTCGCCGAACAGCATCGGCACCACGCCGGAATGGTAGCTGCTGAATCCGGCCGGGTCGCCGAAGTTGGTGAAGGCGGTGAAATCGACGTCGCGCGGCTCCATCCAGGGAATCGCCAACTGCGATGCTTCGCCCACCAGAACCGTGTTGCTGGTCCCGTCGGCGAAGTCTCCGATGGCGGTCGACTCCGCTCCGGGGAAGGCACACGGTTCGCCCACAATCGCCGCATAGGCGGTCGTGGTGTCTCCCTCCGGGCTGCTGGGGCAGGCGAATACGGGTGGGCGGTCGTGCAATAAGCGGCGATTGTTCGGGCCGTCCCACGGCTCGTCGAAGTTGTATTGCGCGTAGATGTGCCCCGCGTCGAGATAAGGCAGGATCAATACCCGCCAACTGTGCATGGGTTTGCCGTTTTCGTCGGCGATGTAAGCGGGCGGAAAGGAACCGTAGACGTCGTGATAGTTGTGCAGCGCGAGGCCGATTTGTTTGAGGTTGTTACGGCATTGCGTGCGGCGTGCGGCTTCGCGGGCTTGTTGAACGGCCGGCAACAGTAACGCAGGGAGGATGCATACGCCGACCAACACGCCGGCGCCGCAGAACACAATGATCCAAATCCATGCCGACGACGAGGTTTTTGGACGGGGCCGCGGGCCGCCGGTGCCAGGGGCAATCTCCCCGGCCGCTGAAGCGCCGGTTAGATCCGAGCTGCAATAACGGCATTTGACGGCATCATCTTGGATCTCTTCGGCGCAGAAGGGGCAGGTCTTCATGATTCGCTCGCATTCAGCGGGACGGTTGGTGGTTTACGGGACGCCATTCATCATACTCGCGGTGGGCGTGAGGACAACAAAATTCGCCGAAAGCATGCCTGGCGAGCCGCGCCGATGTGACGAGTCGGGAGCCGTTTTATTCCATCTTGAATGATTTCGCCCAGGCCCCCAGTCCGAAAATGCCGACGACACAGGCGACACCCATCACAAAAATCTGTGTGTCATTGTGTCCGATAAACGCGCCGCCCGTGAAAATCATGGCTGACGAAAGGACGATGATTGACGCGCTAATGCTTTTCATTGGAGAGCTCCTGAATTCGTGGGATTGATTGGATTTTTCCCGCAGCGAGGTGTACATCATCCATCGTCCTCGATTCGTCCGCAAGTCCTGTTGTTCCGCCGTCGATTGCGCTCATTGCCGACGGAGTTTGACCATGATCGCTGCTCCAAAAATCCAGACCAATAGCGAGAAATGCAAGTCGATGAAGGAGATCAGGATCGAGAGGATTCCGGAAAGACCGTAGATGTGCCGGACCGCCCAATGGTAAGTCAAAACGGCCACCGGTTTGTCAGGCTCGCGCAAGTCCGGACGATTGGCGATGGCGCGGGCGATGAGCATCAGCGATCCGCCGCCGGTGGCCAGGTCGACGTTAAACATGATGACCGCGAAGCGATCATCGGAGTAGTGCCCGACCAAGGAGGCGGTGTAGGGGATCAACGTGACCAAAAAGATGTGCAGAAAATTAAGACCCACGATCGTGACGTCGCAACGCAGCTGATGCGTAAAGAGCCGGTGGTGACGTTGCCAGATCTGGGCGACGACGCAGAAACTGGCAATGTAGGCCAGAAACGTGGGGATCTGCTGCAAGACGTCGTCCATCAACGCCGCATTGGTGAGGTTTTTGTCTTGCGGCGGCTTGAGGTCCAGGACCAGCAAGGTGAGCACGATGGCATAGATGCCGTCGGTTAATGCGCACAACCGCGCCGGTGATGACGTCCATTTCGATTGCTGATTCATAGTGGGTTTCCCGCGATCCCGTTTCCGACACTGATACCCGACATTGTGCCGACGCATCGGCCAGGTCGTCAACGAACTCTGCGTGGACTCCGATTTTGATCGTAAGTTGCATGACGCCGGGCGAGGGGGCACAATGACCGGCGGCAATCTCGATAGAGCAAGTTAAGGAAAGTTCGACAGAATCATGCATAAGAAAGTCAATCTGCACGAATTGGACCCGGAGGATGCACTGCTCACGCCGGCCTACGGTGGTCGGATGGTGAATGACCCGGTACCGAAATATGAAATGCCGGCCGGTGAACTGTCGCCCGATACCGTCTACAACTTGATACATGACGAATTGATGCTCGATGGAAATTCGCGGCTGAATCTGGCGACGTTCGTGACCACGTGGATGGAGCCGCAGGCCGCGAAGTTGATGGCCGAGACGTTCGATAAGAACATGATCGACAAGGACGAGTATCCGCAGACGGCCGAGATTGAGTTGCGGTGTGTGAATATTTTGTCGCGGCTGTGGAATGCGCCCGAAAAGGCGACGGCCACCGGCTGTTCGACGATCGGTTCCAGCGAAGCGGCCATGCTGGGCGGCATGGCGCTGAAATGGAAATGGCGCGAACGCCGCAAGGCGCAGGGCAAACCGCACGACAAACCGAACATGGTGATGGGCATCAACGTGCAGGTCTGTTGGGAGAAGTTCTGCCGCTACTGGGAAATCGAACCCCGCTTCGTGCCGATGGAGAGGGACCGCTTCTGCTTAACTGCCGATGAAGCGCTCAAGCTGGTCGACGAAAATACGATCGGCGTGGTGGTGATCATGGGCAGCACCTTTGACGGACGTTACGAAAACGTGAAAGAGGTCAACGACGCCCTAGAGAAACTGAACGCCGATACCGGCTGGGAGGTGCCGATTCACGTCGACGGCGCCAGCGGCGGTATGGTGGCGCCGTTTTTGCAGCCGGACTTGGAATGGGATTTCCGCCTGCCGTTGGTCAAATCGATCAATACGTCCGGACACAAATACGGGCTGGTCTATCCCGGTGTGGGCTGGGTGATTTGGCGGGACCGGGCGGAACTGCCCGAGGATCTCGTGTTCCACTGCAACTATCTGGGGGGAGATTTGCCGAACTTCGCGCTGAACTTCTCCCGGCCCGGCAACCAGGTTGTCGCTCAATATTACAATTTTTTGCGGCTGGGGAGGGAAGGTTACCGGCAAATTCATCAGGCTTCGCAGGACGTGGCGATTTATCTGTCGGGCGAGATC
>CALFYU010000572.1 GCA_937952455.1 uncultured Planctomycetaceae bacterium | reverse complement strand
GGCGACCACCGAGATCTACACTCTTTCCCTACACGACGCTCTTCCGATCTGATCTTGTTCAACCACGAATCTCCGCGCCGCGGCGAGCAGTTCGTCACCCGCAAGATTACCCGCGCCGTCGGCCGTATTCGCGAGGGCTTCCAGGACAAGCTCTATCTCGGCAATCTCGACGCCCGCCGCGACTGGGGCTACGCGCGGGATTACGTCGAAGCGATGTGGCTCATGCTACAACAGGACGAACCGGATGACTTTGTGATCGCCACCGGCAAGTCGCATAGCATTCGCGACTGTCTGGAGATCGCTTTCGGCCATGTCGATTTGAATTGGGAAGACTACGTCGAAATCGACCCTCGCTACTTTCGCCCCACAGACGTGTCGTTCCTGCAGGGAGACTGCAGCAAGGCCCGTAAGCAATTGGGCTGGGAACCGAGCACAAGCTTCGACGAGTTAATCCGCATCATGGTCGACGCCGACTGCGACCTCGCCGCCCGCGAACGCGCCCTGGAAGACCTCAGCGCCGGCAGCGACAAGCTGCAATAACGTCGCGAGCATTTCGACCGTCGGCCACGCTGCAACGTCAACCCGCCTCTTGACTGGGCGGGCTCTTTGCGCCGTCCTAAAATGCCCTGAGTCATGGCACGGCGATCGATCGCCGCGTAACTCACCAAATACTTTGGGAACGACCCGTCATGGAAACGCCGACTTCTTACTTGTACATCTCACCCGGTTCCAGCGTACCGCGGGCCGTGAATGCCATCGTTGAGATTCCCAAAGGCCGCCGCAGCAAATTTGAAGTCGACAAGAAAACCGGGCTGATCAAACTGGATCGGTACTTGTATTCTTCCAGCCACTATCCCGGCGACTACGGGTTCATCCCGCGGACGCTGGCCGAGGACGGCGATCCGCTGGACATCTTGATCATGGTCAACGAACCGACCTTCAGCGGCTGTTTGATCGAAACCCGTGTCGTTGGCCTGTTCCGCATGACCGACCGCGGCGCGCACGATTACAAGGTGCTGGGCGTCCCGCACACCGATCCCCTGTTCGCCGAAATCAACGGCCTCCCCGACGTCCCGTCGCACTATCTGCGCGAGGTCGAACACTTCTTCGCCACGTACAAACAACTTGAAGGGGTGAACGTCACAACCGAAGGTTGGGCGGATGCGGATGAGGCGATCGCCGAAGTCAAACTTTCGCTCGAACGCTTTGAGAACCCTAACTGACAATGCAGTCGCACGTTCTTGTCGCGATTTGATATTTGCATTCGGTGCCGCTGGCTCCACCGGTGCACCGAACGTTGTGCCTCAAATTGGAAAACGACGCCGCCAATTGGCGATGCGGGTGTTTGTAGGTGGACACATTTTGTTACGATGCGTGCAACGGGCCGCTTGAACGGGCCGAAGAACATTCCCCTTTGAGCCAAGGAGCCGTTGCCGATGTTTTGGGAAACCTATCAACAACGCGCAATTCACACCGCCGCGTCGCAGGCGTCGACCGCCCAGGCCAGGGCAACCAACTTGGCGGATGCCGTGCACCGCATGGAGGAGAAGATCGATTCACTGGCGCTGACCTGCCAGGCCCTGTGGGAGCTGCTCCGCGACCGCTCCGACCTGACAGAAGAGGAATTGATCGAGAAAATCGCGGAGATCGACTTGCGCGACGGCAAAGAAGACGGCCGCATGGGCACCGGCGGAGCCCCTTGCCCCCGCTGCAACCGCGTCCTCAGCCGACGCCACGAACGCTGCATGTACTGCGGCGAAGACGTCGGCAAGCCGCATTTGTTTCAACAGTAGTTGTAAGGGGCGTCGCGACGCACCTTTCTATGCAGGACGATTGATCGTCCCAACGACAAACCCGCGGCCCCAAACAAGAATCGCCGCAGAGGATGCTGAGAAGCGCGGAGGTCTTAGCCTGAACGACCAAAGTGGCAAAGTCGTTGTACACGTTTCGTTAAAATTTCTCTGCGTCTTTCTGCGACCTCCGCGGTCGCAGAAATCACCGCGCGTGATCAACGCCCCACATCCACACCATACAAAAATTGCTCATCGCGCAAATAGAGCATCCCATCCGAAAGCGCCGGCAGCGCGCGGGTTGTCGACCGGCCGATTTGAGCGCGGCTCAGTTCGATGTATTTCTCCGGCGCTGGTTTGGCCAGCACGACTTCACCGTCCAATTTTGTGATCAGCAGTTTGCCGTCCGCCAGAATCAACGTGCCGATGCCGAAATCGTCCTCCGACCACATCACGCGGCCCGTTTTGGCGTCGACGCACCGCAAATGCAGCGGTGTCGCCCGGTCTTGGCCGTGAATACCGTACAGATACCCGTCGACGTAAATCGGTGTCGGGTAATGGCTGGACAGGGAGTCGTCGTTTTCCCACAGCGTTGTGAGTTGGCCGTCCTCGATCTTGGCCATCAGCGCCCCGACACCGTAATGCGCCGTGGCAAAAACACGGTCGCCGATCACCAGCGGATTGGCCCCGTTGACCGTCGGCCCGCGGCGGCCGAAGGGGACTTGAAACTTCACCGCCCCGTCCGCCGGATCAAGCCCGACCAGATTCAAACGGGTGATGAATATGGCCAGTTGCTTCCCGTCACGCATAGCCGCCACCCTCGAGCAATAGCTGGCCGTATCTTCGAATGTCTCCCACAGCGTTTTGCCCTTGTCCAGCGAAAACGCCGCCACCGCCGGTCCACGAAATCCGCCGACGTTCACCAGCAGTTTGTCGTCGATGACAATGGGCGTGCTCCCCGCTCCGAAGTAGCCCTCCCGCGCGCCGAAATCCTTGTGCGTATGCCGCAACCAGATTTCCCGGCCGTCGGCAAACGACACGCAGCGCAAATCCCCCGACGCCCCAAAC
Organism: uncultured Planctomycetaceae bacterium; assembly: GCA_937952455.1. Taxonomy (GTDB): domain Bacteria; phylum Planctomycetota; class Planctomycetia; order Planctomycetales; family Planctomycetaceae; genus Symmachiella. Next base: position 3,708 of record CALFYU010000572.1, on the reverse strand, counting down.
AGAAACACCCGCTCCCCATCGATCAGCGGCACGCACCGCGGACCGTCATCGGGATTGATTGAAGGGCGGAACGTCGTCGGGAACTGGTTTTTCCAGCCCGGTTTGCCCGTCTGGGCATCGAAGGCTTGAATGATGTCCTCATCACCGATGCGGTGAAACAACAACAACCGCCCATCGGCCACGACCGGACCGGCCAACCCGTTGCCGATTTTTTGCTTCCAGACGATCTTAGGGCCATCCGCCGGCCATGTGTCGGCCAATTTTTCGTTCTGCGCGATGCCATTGCGCGTCGGCCCGAGAATCTGCGGCCAATCCCCGGCCCGGGAAATTTGTCCGTAGAGAAACAGAGCGCACAGTGAAAGAATAAAACGGCGCAAGAACGTCGGCATGCGGATTACCTCGGCGCAAATACAGCATAAAGCGATGTCCGCGATCGCGCGGAAATCTCCCGTATGCTACCGATTTCATCCGGCTGGCGAAACGCTATGCAGATCGCGCGGTGAACTGTCTTAGACCGGCCATTGCTTGCTGCAGCTGTCGCAGCGGAAGCCGATCAACGTTCCCGAGCCTGGAATCGGCATGCCATTGCGGCTGAGCATGATATCTTCGCTCTCAACCGGGGCGACGGCCGGTGCGCCGCAGTGCCGGCAGACCTTGTTCTTGAAGATCAAACTCGCGCGGGAGAGCACGTCGAATTGAAACGGGCTGCGAATGCGATGGACGCTGGTTTCAAACTTGAGAATCCGCGGCTCACTGTCGCCGTCGGCAGAATCCGCATCCGGATTGTAGAGTTTCAAGTAGCTCATCCTTGAGCACCTTTCAACTGAGAGCATCATGGCTCGATGAATCTAAAGGTCGTCGCCGGAACGAACTCCGTTGCGCGCCGCCCTCTGGGCGACTTGCATCCTTGACGACCGCCGCGAATGACGCTTCCGCATCTCACGGCGACGCAGAAGATAACCACCGCCGATCAAAACAACAACTGTCTTTTTGAACAGGCTTCATTTGATGAGCGATTTATTCTGAAACGCATCGGCCGTGTGCAACGTTCATCTCGAATTGATGGTCATCTTGAAAGTCAATGAGACAGCACGGCTCTCGATCATGTCGCTGCTTATGCGCGCTCGAAATCGCGGCCTGTTGAGCGGCGATTTGCTTTGGCTTGGCCTTCTGGCAGGCGGGCCCTCACCCCCGATCCCTCCTCTCCCAAAGGGAGAAGGGGGAAGTTGTTGAGCGGTTGATGCTGAAAACAATGCGGTTCTCGCGATTTGGCGCTTTTGACTATTTTCTCTCTCTCCCTCTGGGAGAGGGCCGGCGTGAGGGCCCGCTCAAAGAAGCACCGGACGTCAAATCTCCGTTATTGTCCGCAACATGGGGCAAATCTCAAAACTGCACGCTCATTCCGCCGGCACACCGGCTGCCGCTAACCGCCGTCGAGCGTTCTCCGCCCAAGGTCCGCGGGTGTCAAATTTGAGATACGTCTGCCAATGCACAACCGCCTCGTCCGTCCGGCCGAGTTGATGCAAGACTTCCGCTTTGTGCAGATGGGCGTCGGGATATTCCGGGTGGACCTCCAGCGCCACGTCGAAAGCATCCAAGGCCCCCTGCAACTCCCCCTGCTCCGCATGTAGACAGCCCAGTTGCGTCCAGGCTTCCAAATAATTGTGGTCCAATTCGACGGCGACGTGATACCGCTCCAAAGCGCCGTCGATGCGTCCCAATCGATACAGCGCTTCGGCCAGTTGAAAATTCGCATCGGCGCGGCTTGGGTCATCAATCAGGCACAGCCGAAACGCTTCTACCGCTGCTTGGACCTCTTGATTTTCCAAATGGCGGCAGGCGGCGTCGAACCATTCATCGGCCGTCCAATGCGCCTGCACGTCGCGCAACGCGTCGTCCCGCTTTGTCGCGATTTGCAGTTTGGCCGGGGCAGCGGTGCCGTCGAAATCCAGCAGACGCTGGCCGCTGACCGATTCGACCAGTCCTCCCCGGTCGCGGTAGACGACGTGTTTGTCGCGGGCCAACAACTCCAATTGCACCAGCGGCTGCTCGATGCCGGGCAGCACATGTTTCAGCTTCGCCAGCCCGGCTTCGATTTCCGCTTTGGGGACGCCGGCGGCGATCATTTCCGCCAGCCGCCGCGCACCGGCGACCTCTTGGAACTCGAAGTACGGCAATCGAAAGACGTGCCGGACCGGTCGAATCAACCCCGCCCGCTCCCAACTGCGAATCACGCCGACTGGAACGTTCAGCAATTGGCTGAGCATCGCCGGAGTGTATTGTCGCCGCACTTCTTCGTCGCGGCGGTCCAGTCCCAGCATCTCCAGCCAGTCCGACTCCTGGACGATGCGGATTGATGCGCCTTCGTGCTGCCACTCCAACACCTGTTGCAACTTCAGCGAGGGCGTGCCGTTGGATTCCAGCGGCCAACCCTCTTCTCCTACGATGAGCATCGTCGTTTGCCGGCTGACGCTGGCCGTGGCGACGCCGCCGTTTTTTTCCGCCAACTCATGCGCCTGCTGATGCGTCATCGACGCCAACGTCCCGGTGAACGCTAAGCGTTCACCGGCCAGTACGCCGTCGTGCGCAAGCAAAGTCGGAGTGAATTCGCCGGAGTCTTCGGACATAGGGGGAGAAAGGCTTTAGGCTTTAGACCGTAGGCTTTAGGAAGAAAGAAAGTTCAAGCACCGAACGGCTGTGGATTGCTCCATGACCCTCCAACGACCAACCCTACAGCCTAAGGCCTAAAGTCTACAGCCTATTCGTCTCGCGTCCTACCCTTCCGGTTCCCAACCGACGTCGGCCGCCAATTCCTCAAGGCTTTCGGCCAAACGTCCCAGCGACCAGACGTAGATTTCGCTAAGTTCCCGGGTCACATTTTTAAGCTCGGCGAACGCCATCGGCGTGACGTTTTCCGGGTGAATCGCCGCCAGCGTGGCGTTGCAGCGGGTGGCTTCCTCGCCGGCCCGCAGCGACATCATCCGCATGCTCGCGGCCAATTCCTGCAGATTCTCCCGCAATTGCACGTGAGTCGGCTGTGTCATCGGTCATCCGCCTGCCAGAAGTGCCGTGGAAAACGCCGGGCGTCGGCCCCCGCCGCGCCTATAAAAACTCTAGCATTGAAACCGCGGCCTGGTATCCCGATGGCAACGATTTTTCCGCTCGCACACTCCCGATTTTCGCGGCGAATTGCTCCGGGATCTCAGCTGTCTGCCTCGAAACGCCAATTACCGCCGCAAACCGATCCGGACGGGTAGAAAACCGGTCTACACGTAGCTACGATTGGCGCACGCCCGCCTGCTGGCGGCGATTGTCATAGTCCCCGACGGAGTAATTATTTGATGTCCGCACTGCAAAACACCGATCCCGAGATCTTTCAAGCCGTCGAACACGAAAAAACGCGGCAACGGGACGGATTGGAACTGATCGCCTCGGAAAACTACACCTCCGCCGCCGTGCTGGAAGCGGCCGGCACGGTGCTGACAAACAAGTATGCCGAAGGCTACCCCGGACGGCGATACTACGGCGGCTGCGAATACGCCGACGTCATCGAGGACCTGGCCCGCGACCGGGTCTGCAAATTGTTCGGTGCCGAACATGCCAACGTCCAGCCGCACTCCGGGTCGCAGGCCAATATGGCGGTCTACTTGACCGTGCTGCAGCCGGGCGACACCTTCATGGGTCTCGATCGCGCGGCCGGCGGCCATC
>CALFYU010000571.1 GCA_937952455.1 uncultured Planctomycetaceae bacterium | reverse complement strand
CACCATCACGCCTAGTGTGGTCACGAACGAAACCACGGTGGTGACGGTCGCCATCGACGTTCCGCTGAACGAGAATAGCTGGATCGCTCCCAAGTTCTTTTTGGACAAGACGTTTTCGGATTCCGTCACGCTTGACCGAGAGCGGATGGATCTGATGGTGTTTTAGACTTCGCGACACGTCGTCGCCGGGCGGTGGTGTTCCGCGTCAGTCCACGAACACCAAGATGGCGGAAAACAGACCCGCGACGGCGAGGCCGATACAAGAGATGATCAGCAAGACGTCCCACAGCCGGCCCGGATTGAGCCGGCTGTCGGTCATGCGGTAGCGGAAATAAAGCGCCGCAAACGCCAGCATCGGCAACATGACCGCCTGCGTGAGTCCGCCGAACATGACCAGCGCCACCGGATTGGCGTTGGGGATCCAGTAGACTCCCGCGCAAACCAGCGGCAGCACTACGCCGAAGATCGTCACCGATCGATCGTGCGTTTTTTCATTGTGCGGATCGATCAATCCCAGCACCTTGAGAAAGTCTGTGTACAGCCGCGCGAAACTGGCGTTGGCCACCAGGAACGTTGAATACAGCACGGCAATCGCCCCGATCAGAAACAGCCAGCGGGCATGTTCGCCGAAGACCGGCACGTATTGCTCGATCAACGTGCTGACCATTCGCATGCCTGCGGGGACCAGCCCCTGCTGGTACAACGCCGCTGCTCCCATCACGAAAAAGGCCAACGTGGCGATCGTGTAAATCACCATCGACGTGAATGCGTCATAGTGCATGACCATCATCCAGCCCCGGGCCCGCTTGGCCCAACTCTCCTCCGCGCTGCGCGGCCCGGCGAACTTGGCGTAGCCTTTTTCTAGGCACCAGTAGGGATAGGCAACCAATTCGCTGGCCCCGACCCCGATAATTCCGAATGTAAACATCGCGGCTCTTATCCCAGCAGTTCCTGCGGGGATATGAAACGACAGGCCGTGCAGGTAGTCGGCGGCAGTGAGGGCGAATTCTTCGTGCGTTTGTAACGAGATCACGTTGCCGATCGTGATGAACGTAAACGATACGACCAGCGCCATCGTCAGGTTTTGGATCAACGAGTAACGGCCGCGGTACAACAATCCCACCGTAACCAGCGCGATGACGGTGCCCCAAATCCGATCGTCGAAGGTAAAGGGGCTGGTCATTGCCGACAATTGTCCGTCGATTTCGTCGACGGTGCGTTTGCGTTTGATCAACTCGGCTTGTTCCGGTGTGGGTGTCGTCCCCGCTTTTGGCTCCGTCGTCGTGGCGGCAATTTCTGCGTGTAGCGACTGAGCGCGAACCAACTCCCGCGTCGTCGCCACCAAGTCCGGTGCGCGATCTCCCAACCGCTCCATGCGGCGGGCGATGAATTCGTCTCCCCGCCGCAGGCGTTCGGCCTCCGCCGGGTTGGTCCCAAGCGGCGCTTCGCCGCTGCCGTCGATGTAGTCGAGATAACGAATCAAATCGGGCTTATCGGGAACGCGGACCGCCTCGGCATAATCGCCCGTGATGGGAACGGCGATGGCCAACGACTGACCCACGCCGCCGACGATGCCGCCGGCCTGGCCAAGAATTGAAATCATCATCACCAGCCAATACCACAACAGCCAATTCACGCGTATCCGCGGGCCGGGGACGCGATTGAGCGCGGCCAGCGGGGTCTCGCCGTGGCTGACGGTGTAGCGGCCGATTTCGATCTGTACGAACACCTTGATCACGCAGCCGATGATGATCAGCCACAGCAGCGTGATGCCCGCTTCGGCGCCGGTCTTGGTGGTAGCGATCAATTCCCCCGATCCGACGATGCTGCCGGCGATGATCATCCCCGGTCCCAGCCGCTTAAGGATGCCGAGGATATCGCGGGGCGGATCTTCGATCCCGCCGCCGGTTGCCGGATCCATCGAGGGGGGCAAGGTGTCGTGTTCGTCGAATTGCGCGTCGGTCATGAGTGTGATGGCGATTTCGGAAAAATTGCGTCGCGAGACGAATACTTCGGGGGTGCCACTGGCGGCTTGCCCGCCAGTGCGCACGTGTATCAACGTGCCAGCGCAAGGAAAACCCAGTCTAACCCGGCACTGGCGGACGAGCCGCCAGTGGCACCCGAGCGATCTCAGGCAGGATTACGTGGCGAAACTAAGCACCCACCCTACCCGGCCCGGTTTTCGTTCGCAAGAAGTCATTGCCAAGATGTCGGGTCCGACTCGGCACAAAATTTTGACTTTTCCGCCCACGATTCGGTAGGCTCAGATGAGGTCGACCGACGGCAAAGGTCCGCAGGTTGACAACGTCATTCAGATTCCCAAGTTACATTTATCGGGAGCCGTTGCGGATGATGATGGTCAATTGGCTGGCGTTTCTGCGCCACGGAGGTCGCGTCTGCGGACAAGGATCGTGTCAATGTCGCTCTCAACGAAACGCCGCTTGGGCCACTTGCCCCGCGGTCTGCCGCACGCCGTGGCAAACGGCCGCCGCTCCCGCCCGACCCCGCTATCACGCCGCCCCATACCACGTCCAGCGGACCGCCGCCTGGAACCGCCGCCAACGGCTGGGGTAATTGATTGGCATGCCCACCTCTCCCGCCGGGAGAGGGGCTCGGGGTGAGGGACGCACGACGCTGGACGCCCATAGAACCGGCAACGACACGGGTGTGCTCACGCACGCCGCTCGCCGGAATTGTGCTGCCGACTTTTTCCATTG
>CALFYU010000570.1 GCA_937952455.1 uncultured Planctomycetaceae bacterium | reverse complement strand
GCTCTTCCGCTCTGATCTGCGCGGTGACGTCGGTCGCAATTTTCACCACTTTAAAGGGCGTGCCGTTTTCGTCAAAAACTGGGTTGTAAGACGCCTGAATCCAGATTTCCTTTCCCCCTTTGCCGAAGCGTTTGAACTCGTCCGCCACGTATTCGCCGCGGCCCAGTCGCGTCCAGAACTGCTTGTATTCCGGGCTGTTCCCGTACGCTTCTTCGACGAACATCCGATGATGCCGGCCCTGAATTTCATTCAACGCGTAACCCATTGCCGCCAAGAAATTCTCATTGGCCGTGATGATCGTGCCGTCCAATTCAAACTCGATCACCGCCTGGGATTTTCGGATGGCGTTGACTTCGCCGGTAAGCTCCATGAGCTTTTTCCGCATCCCCGCTTCGTCCGCTTGTAATTCCGTCGCCAGGCGACCATCGGTTTGTGCCGTGCTGATCATTGATTCTTTCTCCGCAACAAGTTGAGCCTCGGTCCCTGACGGTCCGGGGGGATAGGTATCAGTTAAAGCCATCGGCGACTGAGAGTCATTCGCCTGCGAATTCTCCGCATCGAGCACGTGTGGATTCATTGAAGCTGTTGTGGCCTCGGCGACCGGCCGCTGGGCCTCGGTTGTTGCGGCGGTCGCATATTGAGCGCGAACCGCCCGCGCGCCGTCTTGCATGACCTGCGAAATCGTGGCCAGCGCCTCGCGCCACGCTTCCTCGAATTCATCCGTCCAAACCTCGCGGCCCGCAACTTCGGCAAGCGTTTCGATAAGCGTCTCGCTGACCGCGGTATAGTCGTCGTCGGTCAGTTCGAATTCGGCATGCCGCTCCCCCAACCGTTTCACAAACGCAACCAGCGCGGACTCATCGTCCAGTTGGCGCACTATTGCCGATAAAGCGCCGACGAGCTTCCGCTGTTGATCGGCGAAATCGGTGTCGCTGAAGCGAATCAGTTGGTTAGGGTGGTTCAGAAACAACCGGCTGTAAAAACGATCCGCCAAATGATCGGCCCGTGGGGCGACTGCTTGGAAGGACGTTCTCAGTGCTGTCGTATTCAGGCTCAAGGTGATACCACAAGGACATACGAGGGTTGTTAACACGCCTCGACGGTGAAGACGGAGACGCAGTAGGGAAACCAATGAGCGCAGCAGCGATTCAGCAACAAATCCGTGTAAGGCAACGTCGTACCATGACACCGGACAATTGATCGGCGCCCAACCCGCCGTCAGAGTATTCCCGACGGTCTCAGCAGCAGATCAGCGGGAGGGGGAAATCAGCGTGCGGGTTGGCCGTCTGGGATCGCACGGAGTTGCTACTGAGATACGGATCACCTCAATAAGACAATCGGACCGTCGCGACGCCATCTTGAGCTTTGGCGCCTGTTTTCTCGGAGACCCCCGCGAGAGCACTGGTGATGTCGGCGTGATCGGCTCAACCAAACCCCGTCACCAAGCGCAAAGGAGCGAACGCCGGCACCGAAGTAGCCGTCTCCCTGAGTGACACCAAGCGGCATGACCTTGCCCGGCCGCGCTTTTACACGTCAAATCAGGCGGGGTTCCTCGTCGGCAAAGGGATGCAGCGCGCGGAGCCCCTTGGCTTTGGGCAGCGCATCCAGGGCGACTTCGGCGAGACGAAAATCTTCAGCCGTCGTTATCTTGAAATTCAACGAAGATCCCGGCACGATCGCCACCGATTTCCCCAATTGCTCGATCAGCTGAGCATCGTCGGTCGGTCGCAAATCGCCGCACCGGGCAAAGGCCTCTTCCAGCCATGTGCGGCGAAACACCTGCGGCGTTTGGGCTTCCCACAACGCATCCCGCGAAACGGTCTCCGCAATAAACCCGTCCTTCTCCCGTTTCAAAGTGCTCGTCACCCGCACCCCCAAAATCGCAGCGCCGGTTTCTACGGCCTTGGCGAACACCTGATCGACCCATTGCTTCGTCAACAACGGACGTGCCGCGTCGTGCACGGCGACGTACTCCACGTCCGGCTTGAGCACGGCAAGCGCGTTTTGGACCGAGGCGTTGCGGCTGTCCCCGCCGGTAACAATTTCCACGTTCATGAACGCAAGATTGGCGCGATACTTTTCGTGAAACCACTCTTCGTCTTCGGCCGCGACCGCCACGATCGTTTGAATTACGTCGTCGCGGTTCGTAAAGTGCTCCGCCGAACGGAGCCAAACGGCCCTTCCCTTGAGGTCGACGAACGGTTTTTTTCGCTGCTGGTTTCCAAACCGCGAACTCTGCCCCGCGGCTGGCAAGATGACCGCAAATTTTGCCATGACGATTCTACCTTCGCAAAACCATTGTTCCTTGTCGTCCAAAAACGTTTTGATGGTCCTCTTGATGACAATGTGCGATGCTGGGACGGCTCACCTTTCAATGAGCGCGTTCCCATGTGGCGTGATTCGCCGCTACGCTCGCTGTGCTTAGAACACTCCGGCGCCGAATCCCTCCTCATCGGGCGGTTGACTTTTCTCGTCGGGTGACTTTTTCGGTGGGGAGACTGAACCGGCATCGGCAGGGGCCTCAGTTGTCTCGGAAGCGGTGGGGGATGAGCCCTCATCCGACAAAGAATTCCTTCGTCGTCGGCGCCGGTTCCGTTTCTTTCGCTTTTTCGCCGGGGCGTTCGACGGGGCGTCGGCAGCGGGCGGATCGATGGCGGTCTCTGATGTCAGCGTCGAATCTTCCGTGGCATTCGCCGTTGCTTCAGGCACGGCAACGTCGTGGGGAACGACCGTCTCTTCAACAACCTCGCTGGGTTCAGCCGATTCGACCTCCGGCGGGCTTGCGGTGGCTTGTTCTTCGTCGTCGAGGTCGTCGATCTCGATGTCCGTGGCGTGGGGGACCGAATACACGCGTTCCTTACGCTGTTTTTCTACCAATTTCATCCAAACCGCGTCGCTGCAATGCGGACAGCGTCCCGCGACCCGGTTGCCGGGAAGCTTCGCCTGGAATCCGCACTCCGGGCACTTCCAGACCCGGCGCACGTCGAAGCTGATTTTCAAACCGGGGCCTTTGATCGTTCCACTCCCTGTGCACTCAAATGTTGCATTTTGTCATCATCTGCCGCCCCGTTATCATCGTGTCTTCGGCACAAAACGTCCAGCCCGCCCCATCGGCGACGCGCATTTCGGGATTGCCGTTTCCCCCATTGACACCCATCAGCCCTCCCCCCTAGATTCGAGTCAAATTCTGGAACTGAAAACCACACCGCAGAGATTGCCGCTGGCAGGGGAATCGAGTCGTCGTGCACGCTATTACGGATTTGATCGAAGAGATTGTCGTCGGCTGGGTGGGAGGTTTGGAAGACCTCGGATATTGGGGAATCTTCCTCCTGATGACGGTCGAAAGTTCCTTCATCCCCTTCCCCAGCGAAATCGTGATGATTCCCGCCGGGTATTCCGCAGCTGAGGGCGAACTCAACCTGTGGGGGTGTATCGCTGCCGGCATCGCCGGCAGCATTGCCGGCGCACTGATCAACTACTTCCTGGCCGTATCGCTAGGGCGCGCCTTGTTGCTCAAGTTCGGGAAGTACTTCTTCATCCCACAGGATAAGATGCTGCTGGTGGAAGGTTACTTCGACAAGCACGGGCAAATGACGACGTTCGTCTGCCGCCTGATTCCTGCCGTGCGGCAACTCATCAGCATCCCTGCCGGGTTGGCCCGCATGAATTTATTTCGCTTTTGCTTGTTCACGGGACTGGGCGCCGGGCTATGGGTCATCATTCTCACGCTGACTGGGTACTATTTCGGCGAGACCGCCAAAGAACTGTGGTACGCGCACAAGACGTTGATCACGTTTGGCATCATGGCTGCCGTCGTGCTCATGATCGGGTTCTACGTCATGCGGCACCGCCTGCGGACTGCGCGGGCGGCGGCATCTCAAAATCCCGCTTGACGCAATCGTCGCCATCTGTGACAGTACCGCCCACCAAGCGTCGGGTGCGCCGCGACGCACCTTTTGGTGTAGGACGACTGATAATCCACACGCAATGAACTTTGCAAACGTGGGATTGAGCCACAGACGGCACAGAGTAAACCGAGAAGTGCTTTGCAATCATTAACAATAAACATTGCCACACAACAACATAGTCCGTCCCGAATCGATAATCGTAAAAACGCAATCACACGCCGGCACGCTGAGCCGTGTCTCTTTTTCTCCGTGCCCTCGGTGAACTCTGTGGCTATTTGAATTCATAGATGGTAGGGAGCAGCGCGACGCACCTTTCGATGTAGGGCGTTGGACGTAATTCCCCGAAGACTTTCGGGTAACGGGAGACCTTCGGTCGAGACGGTGCGGGGTCGGGAGACCCGCGCACAACCAAAAAAACGGCGCGGTCTTGGAGGCCTGCGCATAATACATGGGCAAGGATGCAACGTGGCTCGGATACTCGGAAATCTCGCCCGCCAAACGGTCACCCGCGCCAAACAAATTCCCGCGCTGCGGCGTTTCTTGGCAAGCCCCGCCGCCGCGCCGGTTGTTGCAACGGCGGCGAAATGGTTTCCGCCTGCCGATCCCGCCTACGAACGTTGGATTGTGCAGCGAATACGCCAACGTCGCGACGAATACCCCCCGCTCGCCGAACCGGGTTTGTTGTCGCTGATCACACCAGTCTGGAATACCCCGCCGCAATACCTGATGGTGTTGGCCGCCAGCGTCTTTCAGCAGTCCGCCGAACCGCCATTTGAATGGATCGTGCTCGACAACGGTTCGACGCATACACAAACCCTGGAAGTGTTGGAACAAGTCCTCCGTCCCGACCCCCGCGTGCGGCTGTTTCGCTCGGAAACGAATCTAGGCATCATCGGCGGCATGCGATACTGTCTCGAGCGGGCCAGCGGGCGCTACGTTGTGGCGGTCGACCACGATGATCGGCTTGACCCCGATTGCCTGACGGTCCTCACACACCACATTCAACGTCAACACGATCCCCCGTTGCTCTACAGCGACGAAGATCATTTGTGCAGCGGCAACCGCTTGCTGCCCTACTTCAAACCGGCGTGGGATCCTGTGCTGTTTCTCAACTCGGCGTACACCGCCCACGTCGGCGTGATGGATCGTCGCTTGGCACTTGAGCTTGACGTTTATGGAGATCCCACCGCCAACAGTTGCCCCGATTGGGACGCCTTTTTGCGGTTCTATCTGGCCGGTTACGAACCGGTGCATGTGCCGGAGATCGTCTATAGCTGGCGGATGCATCCGGGGTCGACGTCGGCCAACATGCACAGCAAACGGGACGTCGCCGCCTCGCACCGCGCGATGCTCGATCGATATCGGCGCAGTCTTGCTCAACCAGATCGATACGAAATCATCCGCAGCCCGCTGTTTGCGGGAACCCCCGACTGGTGGATCCGCCGCCGGCATGTCGTACCGCGCCCTATGTTGTTGGTCGTGATGACGGCTGGTCGGCACAGCGCGCCCCAAACGACCACAGCTGCGGCGACCGATTATCCTTGCACGGAACTGATCACCATTGCGCACCAGGCGCACCCCAGCATCTTGGCTGATCAAATTACCGACATCGCCGCAGCGGGCGGATTGGTCGTCTTTCTGGACGATACCCTGCAGATTGAAGGCGACGAGTGGGCGTGGGAGGCGTTGGGACTCATCGAGCGGCATCCGGAAATCGGCGTGGTTGGCGGACGGATAATCGACTCGAAGCGGCGCGTCGTCGATGCGGGGCGCTACTTTGGTCGGGGCGGCAGGCTCTTTTGTCCTGACGCCGGGCGGGCAGCGGGTGATCCGGGCTATTTTCATCAAATGTGGAAACAGCACTGCGTCGACGCCGTCTCGCCTCGGTTTTGCGTCTTCGAGGCCACGTTCTTAGGTGAACTGCTTTCGCAGGTCATGCCCGTGCAATTCACGTTGGCCGACTTGGGATCGGTCGCCGGAGGCTATGCCGCGCGCACCGGACGGCGGGTCGTCTATTCACCCTTCTTGTCAGCGTCGGGAGATGACAATTGGCGAGAAACGGCGCCCGCACTTCCCGACGCGCCCGAACGGTCTCGCTACTACTCCGCCGCACTCGATACGAACATAAAACGCGCCTACCAGCCGGTGTTCACAGCAGATCAGACGTGTGAGGTGAAATGATGTCGACGTCAATCATCTCACAGCCTCCCCCCCTGATGCGCCGCGCGCGGCGGTGGGTTGATCGCGTCCGCGATAGATTTGCTGCGCGGCGCTTTGATTATCCCGGATCGCTGGAAGCACACGTCGCCGCTCGCCAACCACGTCTCCAAACGCACGCCACACCGGGGCAGTTTTCATTCCTGACCGGCGTCTACGAAAAAACGCCCGCACCGCTGTTCCGACAAACGGCCGCGTCTGTCTTTGCTCAAACAACGTCCGAATTCGAATGGGTCGTCCTGGCGCACGGTGCGATTCCGGATCCGCTGAGAGGCGCGCTCAACGACGTCGCCGCCGACCCGCGTGTTCTGTTGATCGAATTGGAGGAGAACCGGGGCATTATCGGCGGCATGCGTGTCTGCCTCGAAGCGGCGACCGGGCGGTACGTGATCCCCCTCGACGCCGACGATCTGTTGTTCCCCGACGCACTGCAGGTTTTCGCCCAGGCCATCGCCGACCATGATGCGCCCGCATTCTTGTACAGTGACGAGGATCACTATGCCGACGGCCGGCCGTTCGCGCCGTTTCAACGTCCCGATTGGGACCCCGTGCTCAACCTGGCCGGCTCTTACATTTGGCATCTCTGCGCATTCGATCGCCGGGCGGCGCTTGAGCTGGGTGTCTACAGCGATCTGGGCAGCAACTACTGCCACGACTGGGACACGGTGTGCCGTTTCGCCCGCGGCGGCCACACGCCGCTGCATGTGCCGGAAATCATCTATCACTGGCGGACGCACGCCGCCTCACATACGAACCGCCGGCAACCGCATCCCGGTTCGGTGCAATCGCAACGGCACGTGCTGGAAACACACATCGCCGCCCAGCGGCGTCCGGAATTGTACGACGTACGTCCCTTTCCCATGGATCGCGGCAGCCGAGAATGTGCGATCACCCGCAAGCCGCGCTCGCCGCCGCCGTTCGCGTGGATTTCCTATGGCGACGCGCAATCGCTGGCGAATTGTGAAATAGACTTCCCGTTTCAGTCCCGCCGACACGTGCCGGCAAACACGATGCCAATCATCGAAGCGGCCCGCGATGCACAGGCGGAGTTTGTTGCGATAGCTGCCGATAACCTTGAGCCGGTCGACCAGAATTGGATCTGGGAGGCGGTCGGGTTGTGGGAATTGCACGCGGATGTGGCGCTGATCGCCGGTCGTATCGTCAACCGGCGCGGCATCGTTCTCGGCGGCGGTGAGTTCCGTGCAGCGGACGGGTCATATGTATGTCCGGCCGCCGGCCGCGACGCGACAAGCCCCGGGCCGTTCTCACTGTGGCTCAAGCCGCGCACGGTCGACGCCGTCGATCCGCGGTTTTTCTTGGTGCGCGCGTCGTTTCTCGCCGACATTGCCGGGGAATCTCCTCCCGGTGCTCTCGCCGATCTCGGCCGTTGGCTGGGGGCGGCGGCCCGGTCGCGCGGACATCGCGTCGCCACGTCGCCGTTGATTTCGGCAAAAGGCGCCGCTCGCTGACTTGATAGGGCACTAGTCCGATTGGCAGCGGAATTGCACAACTTGCGGCGCGCCGGCAATCGCCGCGTTTGACCAAGTCTCAAAATCGACGGCCAACTCGTCGACACTCTCGAGCCGATGCACGCGATATGTTCCCGGATTGAGCGTGACCGATTTTCCCGTCTTTTCACGGATCACGGTGGTGACTTTCTCGGCCGTAAGTTCCTTGGGATCGACGTGAATCGCCGTCCACCCGGTGCCGGTCGCGGTGTCCTTCGAGGCATTGCCATATTCCTCGGGAGGCAAATAGATCGTGCCGTTATTGAAGTCGACAGCAAATGCGATGACGCCTGGCACAAAGAATGCTAGCAAACCGACCGCATCCAGGGCGACCACCTTAAGATCGAGCCGACCGGCAGGCTGTCCGCGACGCTCTGGATACAGAATCGTGCCGCAGGATACTGCCTGCATCGCGAAGATTATGACAAGGACTGCCCGGAAAAACCGGAAACGGTGAATCAATCGGATCATGGAAAGCGGGCATCGCGCAGGGAGGGGAATGCGGAGAGACGTGAAGGGGGCGAACAATACGCCAAACTTGTCACCCATGCAATACGTGCCTCAGGGGCTGTCACCTCGGCCGTTATCTCGATACGATGACCATTGAAGACCTCTCAAAACATTCTCCCACGACGCCTCCACCTTCAAACATGACTGCGCCGCAATACGACCTGGGCACGATTCAACGCTGGATGCAGTCGGTGATCATGTATCCCGGCGGCGTCGCCGCCGGCGTCGAAACCGATGCGGCGCGGAAGCAGATCGACATTACCGCCGCGGACATCGAGAGCGTTATCACCCGCTCGCAGAAACTGGATGCCGTGCAGCGGATGGAGGTCTACTCCGGTGCCTACTACGCGCGGCTGATGGAGTGCATTCGGGGCGAGTTTCCCATCCTGATGGCCACCATTGGTGAGGAATTATTCGACCAGTTCGTCGTGGGGTATTTGAACGCGTATCCATCGCAGAGTTACACATTGGGCCACCTGGGGGACAACTTTGCGAAGTACCTTGAGGAGACATCGCCCCGCGAAGCAGGTCGCACCTCACCCTGGGCCGAATTCCTGGTGGAACTGGCGAGATTAGAGTGGACGTTCAATGTGGTCTTTGACGGTCCCGGCGCCGAACGGGAACCGAAATTGACGCCGGAACAGTTGCAGACGATTCCCGCAGAAAAATGGCCGGATGCGCGATTGGTACCGGTCCCCTGTCTGCGGCTGATGCAACTCTCGCATCCGGTGAGCCGGTATTACACCGAGAAGCGCCGCAATGCCGACGCCGTCATCCCGGATCCCGCAGAAACCTACCTCGCCGTCAGTCGTCGCGAGTACATCGTGCGGCGATTCGAATTGTCTCGCCCCCAGTATGAATTGCTCCGGCGAATTCTCGCCGGCGACGCCGTCGGCACGGCGATCTCCCGTGCAGCGGAATACTACGACGGCGATGCGGAGCAATTCGCCGAAGACCTCCGCCGCTGGTTCCGCGTCTGGGCGGCGGAGCAATTCTTCCTGCGCATAGAATTGCCCTAACCCGCTTACTGGAAATAGCTTCCGTCGTGTTAATTCTTGCCGGTTTTTCCGCGTTCGCGAACCGTATTGACTTTGATCAACTTTGTGTTGTGATGGAGATACAGGTTTTGAATTGACAACATTGTGCATGTGGATGCCAGGCAACGTGTCGGCAAGTCGGTGGCAGACGTGAGTATTTGGAAGCAATTCTTCGGCGGCGGATGTTTGGCCCTGACCGTTTTGGCCTGCAGCGGCGGCGACGCCCACGCGGAGGACTGGATCTTCGGACGGTCCTATTTCAGTCACGCGAACAGCCCGGGATATGCCTACGGCATCGCTCCGGAAGCGGAATCGGCCTATCGCCGTCCGTATCGCAGCCCGCGTCCGCACGGCCACATTCGCGGCGGATTTCGCATCAACAACATCCGCATCTTTAACGGCTCGAACTCCGACATCCAATACGACCGCGAAGCGTGGTTCGACGTGCAGTAGGCCAGTCGCGATAGAGTGGGCCTAGCGAAAGAACGGCCGGCGAACGACCGCGCCGCCGGCGAGGGCTTGCGTGCTGCCTTTGGCGGCCGGTTGCGCCGGGGCCGCGGAGCCTAAATCCCGCGAACTCGGCTGCGATTTCTTCAGCCAAGGGAGCGGCTTGAGTTCCGGCGGGGTTTCCTTCAAGATCGCCGGACGGAACATGACCGCTAGCAACAGCGGCAAATACCACAGCACGTAAATCCCCCCTTCGTTGGGGTACCAGAATTGCGTGCCGACGACGATCGCCGCCGAATAGGACATGAGGTGTGCCAAGGTCTTGGCCCGCGGCCAAATCGTCATCGAGGCGACCATCACGCCGAAGGTGACCATCACCGGAATGCGATAGGCTGACAGCCGAGATTCCCAAAAACCGTCCGCATTCGGATTGGTCAACAGTCCTTGGCTGACGCCAAGTTGTGCCCACGTCTTTTGCATGAAGGAATGCGTATCGGAGGAGGTGACCGCCAGCGTCCCGAGCAATAAGACGGCAATCACCGCTAGCCCAGCTGTGAACCGCAGTGCCCCGCGGCGGCCGTAAAACGCCAGCCAAATCGGTAGCAGAAAAACGGGGAAAATCAGCGTTCCGCAAGCCAGGCCCATCAGCGCGCCCGACATCAGCGGCCGGCGATAGGCCACCAGGGCCCAAACAATCAGCGCCGGCGGGAGCACGTGCACCACGTCCCCCACATCATAGGCCGTACAGGGCAACAGCAGATAAAGGCAGACCATCGCCAACCCGGATTCCAGGTTCCCGAAGTGCATCCGAGCCAACAAGAGCAACCCCAGCACCACCGCCAAATGTGCCGCAATGGCCATAATTGACGCGGCCAGCCACTCCCCTTCGCCGTTTCCCGCGTCGAGTACGTCTTTGGCGACGGCCGCCCCGGTATTCAGCAGATCCGCTGCGGGTCCGGCGTCCCGATTTTGATCGTCGGCTAAGGACCGGTCCTGCCGATCCAGGATTTGCTCCGCACGGCGAATCGATTTCACGGTCGAGGGATCCGGTGTCTCCGCGACAGCCTTCGTCATCAGGAACAAAAACGTTGCGAGGCACAAAAACGACAGGCCGGCTGTATTCAGGTTCTGTCCCAACTGCGGCCGCCGTGTCAGGGCGGTGTCAAAAAACATCCGCACCAATAGCAGCGCTGTAATGGAAAACAGCCACACATAGCCGTAATCCGTAATGTGGTCGTCGCCGGTTTCGAGTCCACGGTGCAGGATCAAAAGACCCGGAGAAATCGACAACAGGAGCGCCAAGTCGACGTTGCGCAGCGACCAGATACGACCGAACTTGAAGAATACGGCGATGATCAGTAGAAACGACAAGTAGAACCAAGTCGCTTCATTGACCTCGTAACCGGTGAGGATATCGTCCATACCTCAGCCGCGCAGGGTTCAGTCGACGCGGCACGGCAAGGAATTCCCCACCGGCAGCGCCCACGGCCCCGCGTCCTAACCCAATAGGGGCGGCCAGACGCTCGTCCCGAGGCCCACCGCCGACACAAAATTGAATGACCCACAGCAGCCGGCTCTCAGGAGTCCCAGTCCCGCTCCGTGGCTGCATCGGTTAGCATACGGCAGCGAAAGCCGTTTCGCCAAGGGGAAAGCGGTTTGTCTTCACAAAATGTTTAGAATTTTCGACGTTATGGCTTGCATGGCCAAGACTTGCCGCATTTGCCCGATCTTCTCCAAACCTCCAGCTAGCGCCGCGGCGATTGGTATGCAAATCTCAGCGTCCAACTCAGGCGCTCTCAGCGTTTGCGGTCACGGGAAACGCGCCAATTGCAGCAAAAAAACGACTTAAGGTAAGCTCATGTCCTCAACGATTGACGTTCTCATCCCGGGCGGTCCAAACATCGCCGCGTGGAGTCCGTTATCCAACGCCGGCGGGCAATTCTCCCTGATCGACGCCGGCGATTTTCCCGCCCCGGCTGAGCGGATCAATGAACTTGTCGCCGAATCGCAGGGCGAATTCGTGGCCGTGATTACCTCACGGGATGCTGACCAACTTCCCAACGTTTTGGAGCAACTCCGGGACCGTTTATCGCCCTCCGGGAACTCCGGCGCGGCGATGTCGCTCCGTCAGGATGACGACATCTCGCGGTGGATCTGGGCAGAGTTTCCCGCGCAAACGGCAGCGCTGATACAACCGCTGCCGGCGGAACATATTGTGCTGTTTCGCCGTTCGACGTGGACGAGAGTTGGCCCGCTTCGCGATGTTGACGAACCGTTGTGGGACTGGTTGATTCGGGCCGCGGCGTTCGCGCCGGACGCGGTCATTGCCTGCCCGAGCGCGGCCCCGTTGCCCGCTGCGAGGCCGGCGTTGCCGGCGCTCGCCCCCGCTGAGCCGGGGCGGCAACGCGATTGGCTCCGTGCGCACATTCGAAATACCGCCTCGGCCGGTTCGCCGATGTTGGCAGGGTTGCTGCAACTCCACGATTACCTCGACGAAAGCCACTCGGTTTCCCAAAGCATGGAAGGGGACCGCTTGGGGGATCATTGGCACGGAATCATGCACCGCCGCGAGCCGGACTACTCGAATGCAAAATATTGGTATCGACGCGTCGGCCGCTCGCCGGTCTTTGCGGAGTTGGCGCAAAGGGCCGACGCCGTGCTGGCTGCTTGCCAGTCGTCTGTCGCAGAAGCTCAGCGACAAAAACTAGGGACACCCCACGATTGGGACCCGTTCGCCTTCGTCGATATCTGCCAACAGCAATCCCGCAGCGCAACCGGGGACTTGGCAGCGGCGGCGCGCGAGATCCAGTTCTGGGAAATGCTCCTTCTGTTGCGATCGTGCGATGCGGAATAAACCGCAGCGACGGTGCAGCGCTGTTGTCCTGAGTAACAGCGGCCCTTTTGACAGCCACTCCGCTGTGCTGGGAAATCCGCGACACGCCGCATCGCGGGGTCATTCCGCAAACACGCATCGATTGGTCGCAATCGGAACAATGCACAACATCAGTTTGGCTTCACCCGTTTCGCTGCTTTTCCACGCCGTCGATACAAATTGCGCCGCAGGTTTGTCTCAAAACGGGTCGATATTAGGCGTGTCAGCTTTGAAGCCGCCTTACATCACCGGCCGTGTTTGATCTCGTCCTGGAAGTCCTAGGAAATGGATCATGTCACGGAATCTCCGGCGTAGCTTGTGAGGCGACTCCCTAAGAACTGCGGATCCTGTTGCGACGTTTTGTCCAGCGGGGTCGGCCAAACAGGAGAACCCCGATGAAATCGTATCCAGCGACCGACCTCGGCATTTCGGTCTTGAGTTGGATTAACGATGAGCTGCGGGAGCAAGTTGCTGAAATCGAGCAAGCCGAACGTCGGTCTCGAATTGCGTCGGGCGTGAAGTCCGTCATCATTGCAGGAGTCACCGGAGGGATGTCGTTGATGTTGCTCCGGCTCGTGCAATTCTAGTGTTGCGACCATTTTTCTGCGTCATGATTCAGATGGTCAGTCCGCAGGGAAACCCTTCGGGGTGCAACTGCGCAATGCATCATCGGCAGGGCGCTCAATCGTGGAAGCCGCACTAGAACCAGCTCATCAGTCAGTGCGGAAGATGCGCGGCGCGTCATTGCGCCGCGCCATGACAATTGGACGAGGGGCCGCCCGCAAGCGGTCCCTCGTTTGTCTTCATGGAGCCGTTCCGTAGGAGTTCAACTGCCAAGCGGCCAAGCCGCACCGAGTGTTTCGCGCTGGATCGCTGTCAGCTGCGCGATCCCCGCGGCAGCCAGTTCCAATTGCTGGTCGAGCAGATGCCGACCAAACGTGCGGCCTTCGGCCGTTCCCTGAATCTCCACAAACTCGCCCCCGCCGGTCATGACGACATTCAAATCGACCTCGGCCGTGCTGTCTTCGGAGTAGTCGAGATCCAATAACACCGCGTCCCCATGCACGCCGACGCTAACGGCGGCGATGCTGGATCGGAATACGGCCTGGGGATCGGCCAATGCTCCCGAAATCGTGGCAACGGCATCGGCCAAGGCCAGCCAGCCGCCGGTGATTCCCAGCGTCCGCGTTCCGCCATCCGCCTCGAGCACGTCGCAATCGACCGTAATCGTGCGCGGGCCGAGCGCTTGCATATTGACCGCGGCCCGTAAACTGCGGCCGATGAGTCGTTGAATCTCCGTTGAGCGGCTGTCGGTTTTACCCCTTTCGCGTCGTTTACGAGGCGAGGTACTGCCGGGCAACATGTTGTATTCCGCCGTCACCCAGCCGGTCTGTTCGTCCTTCATCCACGGGGGCTGGGCCTCCTCAACGCTGGCGGTGCACAGCAAGGTGGTCCGCCCGGCTTGAATATAGATGCTGCCCGGCGCAGAGCGGGTGAATCCGCGCTGAATGGAAATCGGGCGGAGTGCATCCGCCGCGCGGCCGTCGTTGCGTATCATGGGAGGGATCGATCTGTGTTCGAGAGGGTCGTCGGCCATGCCGAAAAAGATGCAAAAACGGCCCCTGTTTTACGGCTCCCTCTGTTGAGATTCAATCCTGCGCATTGATCGGCCGTAGTTTGCGGGGGCTGTGCAACATGAAAAATCTGTGCATCCTCGGTCGCAATCCGCTTGCAATGCGTTGGGGGACGTTTAGAATAAACAATTCAGGGAAATGTCTCGACATAACAATGTGTCGGACATCGGTTTGTGTACTCAGACCTGCGGGATGGATCGATTGGCACGGGGGTAACAATCGTATCGTCTGGCGTTCACGGAAGCGCAACAGCGCACGTGATATGCACCGGCCGAGTGAAGCCGATGCGGAACATCCCGTTATCATCTTTAGACGACACTCCACTCTCAACCAACACGACGACGCGCGGCTGTGCCGCGCGCTAACTTGATTGCATGTCCGAATCTCCGTCGGCGCCGATAAGGCCCGCGCGGGGTTTCTTGCCGGAGCGAACAGGGCGGCATCAGCCAACTCCCGGAGAATTGACCCATGGCGAAAAAGTATTTGAGTCTTGAAGAAGCGGCCGAGGCGTTGGGAATCCCACCCGAGGAGCTGAATCAAAAGCGGGAAAAACGGGCCATTCGCGCCTTTTCTGATCGTGGGTCATGGAAGTTTCGCCCCGAAGACGTCGACAACTTGAAGCGGAGCATGCAGGTCGATTCCTCGAAAGAAGCCGACCTGTCCGACTCGTTTGAGGACTCCGACTTTGGCGCGACCTTCGTCGATGGCGACTCCGGCGCCGATATCGTGCTGGGTGATTCGGGAGCCGACATGGTCCTGGACGATAGCGATTCAAGCAGCATGGACGAACAGAGCACAATCGTCCGCCGCCGAGAAGGGGATGCCTCCAGTTCAGACAGCGACGTCAAGTTGGTGTTCGACGATGCCCTGATGTCCGATGGCGGCAGCAGCGAAGAGATCTCGCTGTCCCCCATCGCGGAGTCCGATAGCGACGTGCGGCTCTCAGCTGACTCGTCAGTCGATTCCGGTAGCGATAGCGACGTCAAACTGGTCGGTGGGTCGAGCGTCGAGATTGAAAAACTCGGCAGCGGTAGCGACAGTGACGTGAGCTTGGTCGGATCGAGCTCCGACGAGAGCAGCGGGACCGGCAGCGACAGTGACGTGCAATTGATCCAAACGTCCGAGAACGAGGCCGAGCATTACGTCGCCCCGCCCACAAACCTGGAGTCGGAATATCAGGTGAATCTGGGCAGCGAAACAATGGAGGACTCCGAAGGGAGTTCCGTGATGGCCGACGATAGCGGGTTGTCCATGGAAGACGACAGCGGCATCGCACTGGAGTCCGACAGCGCTATTGCCTTGGAGTCCGACAGCGGATTGTCTTTGGCCAGCGATAGCGGCATCGCCCTGGAATCTGATAGTGGCCTGTCACTGGCCAGTGACAGCGGAATTTCGCTCGCCGACGACAGCGGTCTCTCCTTGGCCGGCGACAGCGGCATTTCCCTGGCCGGTCCGGACGATAGCGGCATCTCCCTCGACGGTCAAAGCGATAAGACCGAGGCGTTTTCCGTCATGGACAGCGACAGCGGCGAAGGGCACGACACACACCTGGACGTGCCGGCCGTCGTCGATGAAGAGAGCGACTTTGAATTCTCGACCAATTTGCTGGATACCGATAGCGAAACCAGCGTGATCACGCTCGACGACGACGAAGCCAGCGTGGAAGCGCCCGTGTTTGAAGACAGCGAAGAACTCGACTTCGGCGACGAAGGACTCGACGACGAAGTGCTCGGCTCGAGCGAAGGCATCGATTTGATCGGCGCCGACGAGGAACACTTCGACGATGCCATGTTGACCGGCGAAAGTGCCTCCAGCTTGGGGCTTCCCTCAGGCCGCATGGCCCGCCCGGTCGAACAGGACTGGGGCGTCGCTACTCACGTCGGATTGTGGATCGGCAGCCTGACCATGATCGCCGGACTGTTGATGATGTTCGACGTTGTCCGCACGATGTGGGGCAACACCAATCCCGATTCGGTCGTCAAATCGGGCGCTCTGATCGACTTCATCGCCGGGTTGTTCTAACATCCGCAAAGGCACATCCGTCAAATCATAATAAAGCAGCCGCGCGGCACCTGAATCGCGCGGCTGCCTTTTTCTTGCGCACCGCTTTGTTTGCTGCCGGCCGATACGTGCTGTTTTATCCAACCTTAGGCATCAAATCGAAAGCCTTAATGGCGTGACCCAGCCGCCCGCCTGCTGGGTGCCGTTACGCACAGGAACCTGCGCCATGTGCGCCCATTTAACACCTGACGCCCATGGCGCGGCTTCTCGTCGCTTTGCGACCCAGCCAGTTCTGGCTGGGCCACCCACTACTAATGCATGACCCGCAATGCGGCGCGGCGCTTCCCCTATTCGGACGTTTGGCTTAACATATCGTCGTCGCCAGGCCAGAACCCGTTTCATGAATAAGGTTGAGTGAATGACCCAGGTGAAGAATATTCTCGTCGGTATCGACCTGTCGCAGGCCGATCGGCTGGTTGCGACTGATATCAGCGAAGCGAACCGCCATGCCATCGACAAAGCACTCTGGTTGGCCGAACATACCGGTGCCAAATTGACGTATTTTTCGGCGCTCGACCTGTCCGCTCATACGCAGCATCTCATCCAGCAGGACCCCCGCAATTTCTCCGACGTCGACGATGCGGCGCTAGCAGTGCTCAGAGAATTCGTCGAGCAGGCCAAACAAAGAGGGGTCGATGCCGACTGTCGATTGGCCTACGGACCTGCTTGGCACGAAATCATTAACGAAGTGCTCGCCCGGACCTACGACATCGTGATCGTCGGCACGCGGAATCTCTCCGGCGTCAAACGGATGCTCATGGGCAGCACCGCCATGAAACTGCTGCGGTATTGCCCCTGCCCTGTCTGGGTGACCAAACCGGATTCGGAGACCGATACCAAGTCGATCTTGGTCGCTACCGATTTGTCCGCCGTCGGGGAACATGCCGTCGAGGTGGCCGTTGCTATGGCCAAGGCTGAGGAGGCAGAGTTGCACATCGTGCACGCGGTGGAATATCCGCTGGAACGCCCGCTTCGCCTGTCGCAGGCGTTGGCGGAAGACATCAAGCAATATCGCGAACAGGTCCGCGCCGCAGCTGAAAATACGCTCCACGCACAACTCGAAGCGGATCACGTCGCCGACCTCAGCAGCCCGCCGCACATCCACTTTTCGGATGACGTTCCGGAATCGGCGATTTTCGACGTGATCCAGGATCACAAGATCGACCTGGTCGTAATGGGCACCGTCGCCCGCGGCGGATTGAAACGGTTCCTCATCGGTAATACGGCTGAGCGGATACTGCCCGAACTCCCCTGTTCGGTGTTGGCCGTCAAACCGACCGATTTTGTCTGCCCCATTTCGCCGGAATGATGTTGTCGCCGCCTTGTTCCCAAGATGCTTGCCCCAGAGGCCGACCATGACGAAATTCTTGCCCCCGTTCCGTCTTCTCGCCGAGTGCGGGATGCTCATGGTCACCGCCTCGGCTCAAGCCGCAGCTGAGGCCGAGCGGCTGCGCGTCGAATTGAGCGTCGAATTGAGCGAGGACCTCGGCCAAAACTTCGGCACGTTGTTCGAAGTCAAGGACGCTCAAGGTAAACTGGTCGGCGGCGCGGGATTCGAGGGGGTTTATAATACGACCGGTCGAGGGAATCGTTTCCGCCTGCATTTCTTTTTGAAATCACCGGGGGCACCGCCGGAGTTTGAGGTCAAGCCGTTGCCGCGCTCCACGACCGATGCGGGGGTCTACCTTGCCGATTTCCGGGGACGTTTGCAGGCACAAAGTGCCTCAGGCGGCGAAGACCGACAGGTGCGGGCATGGAACGGCACCGAGTGGGTTGCCGACGAAGAGCACACTCCCTTTGCCACTTATGTCGCCGGCAAAGTCATGGAGGTCCTTTCGCCGCAGGTGCTCTACGACCGGCAACCGATTCTTGACCTCTCGGAAAAGAACGTCGGCATCGGCCGCTATTATTACGCTGGCGGGCATCTGTTCGTGCGCGTTTTTAATGACGACTTAAACGAGATCGCCGCCTGCGCCTGGCGACCGGGTCAGTCGGGCCAAATCGACTATGATTCGGCCAAGAAAATCCCCATGCGGATGCCCCGCGAATTCATCTATGCTTACGGCCAACTGGGGGAGGACGTCCTGGCGGCGACCAATACCGGCGGGGTTTATCGCTTCAATGGCGATGAGTGGGCTTGCCTGGTCGAGCCGATTGCCGATGTCAGCTATCAAGTTTATACGATGATCAACTACGAGGACCGGCTGCTGTTGGGACAATACCCGACCGGAAACTTATTCGAATACGACGGCCGCGAGGTGCGGCACTTGGCGGATCAACCGCCGGTCATGCCGGGCGTTTCCTCTCACGCGCGGGAAGCCCAAACGTCGGCGATTTACGGCGGCGACCTGTACGTGGGAGTCTGGCCCTGGGCGGAGCTTTGGCGGCTGGATAGCAATACGGACACTTGGCAATTCTGCCGCCGCATGTTCACGCATCCCCCGCTCACCGACGCGCAAGTGCATCCGTACGAAAAAGAGGCGACGCAATTGGGGCACGTGCTCAATCGCTGGGGACACCGCATCACCGGCCTGGTGCCGATGGGCGATTCGCTGTTTGTCTCCACGTCGTCCAAGGGATCGACGCCCTACGACCCGAGCTTCGGATTTCTCAACGAGGGGGACAAATGGAAAGAGTACGGCCGGGTCTATGAATTGACGTTGCCGGGGCAAGTTTCCATCGACACCGAATGGAATTCAGGCCCGCTGAAATTCGAGATCAAGATCAGCCCGGACGAAATCACGCTCCGCCAGATCCAGGGCAATACCGGCAGCGCAAAACTCAGCCGCGGTATGTACGAGGCGGTGCTTGGCGGCAAGTTCCAACCTCAAAACGGCGTCTATGGGAAATTTCGCGGCCGGGACATGAAGCTCTCCGTCGAACGCCCGTGAGCGACGGAGTCGACGTACGCTTCGCATCACACGTGCAGCTCCAACATGTCACCGTCGTGTAGGACATACTCCCGGCCGACGCTTTGTCCGTCGTGGACGCCGGTGCCCCAGATTCTGGCGAATTTCAGCGACTCGGCGATTTCGCGATGCACCACGCGGGCCAAATCCTCCACCGTCCCGCCGGCGGGGATCGTGAACGGTTCCTTGTACTCGGCTTTTTTGCCGGGCTGCTTGGTGTAGACGCGGATCACGTCGAGCATACGATAGATGCTCGTCCGTAATTCTTCGACCGATTCGGGACGGTCGAATTCCACGAATTGCTCGTCAAGCCGCTGCGGATGCCCTTCGTAGAACAGTGCCAAACGTTCGCGGCAATCGGGATCGTCGGCGTGGGTGATCACCAGCAGCGTTTTAAGGTGTACAGTTGTGAAATCATCCTCGTCGAAACCGGAGTGGTCGGACAGTACCGTTTTGCGCGAGCGAAATTGTTCGACAACGTGCAACGTGTCCTGCGGCGCGTCGTCGGAACTGCCGTCCAGCACCAAGACCACGGCATCCGCCGAGCGGACCATCGACGGCAGATACGATTCCAAATGTCCGGCTGCGATCGGCGGTGTGTCGATCAATTGTGTGAAGGTATCCTCCCAGGGCATCATCCCCGGCTGCGGTTCGCGGGTGGTGAACGGATAGTCGGCGACTTCCGGTTCCGCGTTGGTCAGTTCCGCCATAAGGCGGCTTTTGCCGCAGTTGGGACCGCCAATGATCAGCACCTGTCCCGCGCCCTGCCGGGGAATTTTGTGGCTAACCCCCTTCTTGGTTCCTTTCTTTTTCTCAACCGTGACTTCGGCCCGTGCTTCCTTGAGCCGCGTTTTCAGGTCCGCCTGCAATTTTTCCGTCGACTTGTGCTTGGGGACGAGTTGCAGCATCAGTTCCAGCGCGGCGACTTCTTCAGCAGGAGTCTGCGCCTTGCGGTATTCTTCCTCGGCTTTGCGATATTGCGGCGTGACGTTCGTCGCCATGTTGCCCTTCTCCTCCGACGACTCGGCTTTGCCCGTATTGCTTGCGCAATTGCCGAATCGCTTAGTCCCAAAGCGCTAAGTCTCTACGACGTAACCCAGAATAACATGCAGTTACCTATCAAGTTACCATGTTGGGTGCCACTGGCGGCTTGCCCGCCAGTGCCGTGTCACGCTGGTTTCTCCAAGTCCAGGTGCGTCAATCGACGTGCGCACTGGCGGACGAGCCGCCAGTGGCACCCGAAAGCTGAACGACCAAGACGACAAGGCAGCGCCGTAGTACTAGCGCCGTCGCCGGCCGGCTGTGAATGGCAGCGACCATAGCCGCACGTCCGCGCCGTCGCTCGTTGCCAACAGCTGACCGTCGGGAGAAAATGCGACCGCCAGGACGCGCCCCGCGTCGTGCTCTCCCAGCAAACGCCCGTCGGCGACGTTCCAGATTTTCAGCGGCGCCGTGGGATTGCGGTTGGCCGTCAGAAGCCATTGGCCGTCGGGTGAAAGTCCGATCGCGCTCAGCGGGCCGTTTTTGGTATCAAAACGGTGCACCGGTTCGCCCGTTTTGGGGTCCCACACGATGGCCGTTGCATCCTCGCTGCCGGTGGCCAGCAACCGTCCGTCGTGCGAAAAACAGATTGCCGTCACGCTTTTCTTATGCTCCGCCAGGACGTGTTGCGTAGATCTTGTCGAATTCTCCGCGTCCAACAGGTGCTCAGCGTCTTGGAGAAAAACCAAACCCTGTTTTCCCTCGACCGCGATCGTTTCCTCCCGCGGCGAGACCGAGAGAAAATTGACGATCTCACCGAACGACGTCCGCGCCGTTCCTCGCAAACGTGTGGTGATCACGTCCCAAATGGCGATCGATTGGTTCCAGCCGGCGGAAAACAGCCGCGTGCCGTCGGCGGAAAACCCGAGTGAGGTGACCTCCGTCTCTCCCACCGGCAAGTCGGCCACCAAGCGTTGTTCCTTGACGTTCCACAATTTGAGTTCACCATCGGAGACCTGGCCGCCGCCGCTGGCGAGGATCACGTCCATCACCGGCGAAAATTGCAGACAGCGCACGCGGCGCTTGTGTCCTGTCAATACCGTGACCGGTTTGTGGTCGTCCGTATCCCAGACGATGATCGTGCGGTCGTCCCCGCCGGAAACAGCCGTTTTTCCGTCGGCGGAAAACGTAACGCAAAAAACATCCCCTGCATGTCCGCGGAGCGTCCCAATCTGTTTGATGATTGGAGCCTCGGAACGGCCGGGCTGCGCCGAACGGGGTTGCGGCTGGGGTTGCTTGCGCGGCGTGGTGCGCGGCTTCGGTTCAAGGGCAGTGATCAATGCCACCGCGTCCCGATGCAGCCAGCCACGGTGCGATTTCCCGTCCACCCGCAGCGTCGTCAGCAGCCACGTGCCGCTCAATTTTTCGACCCTACATTCCTGCCCGCGGCGAGCGACGGCAACCACCCGTTTGCCCGCCTTCAATTCGGCGGTCTCGGACGTGATCGTCACCCGATCCCCCTCTTGAATCTCCGCTGCCGGTAGCGGCGAACCGGCGTGGGCGAGAGTGAGGACAAGGGAACACGGCACAACGAGTCTCAACAGCGCGTTAAGCATGTTTACCAAGCGACAAAAACCGGTCGTGAATAAGGTACGTGACGACCTGTTGATTGTAGTGGCCGGGTGAACCGATT
>CALFYU010000569.1 GCA_937952455.1 uncultured Planctomycetaceae bacterium | reverse complement strand
CTCCGCGCCGACGAAACCGGCGCGCCGGGCAATATCCATTTTGAAAAATACTGGTAACACATACAGAGTCGAATCTCGAAATCCGAAATACGAAACAAATCCAAAACACCAAATTCCAACTTCAAAAACGGCGAGCGGCTGGCGTCAGGCCGCCGTTGGGCTTGCTTGAGAACGTTTCAGTCAATCACATCCGTTTTGAATTTTGGATTTGTTTCGGAATTCGAATTTCGTTCTTCGTATCTAACGTCCGCCAATCCCGCGAAGGTCCACTTCCCCCATGGGTGACGTCTTTACACCTCTCGATCTGGTGATCTTCTTCGGGGCGTTGGTCGCCGTGATGGGCATCGGACTCTACGCCGGCCGCAAGGAAGATACCTCCAGCGACTATTACCTCGCCGGCCGCAGCGTCCGCTGGTGGGGCGTCGCCGGTTCGATCTTCGGCAGCAACGTCAGCGCCAACCACATGGTCGGCATGATGGGCGTGGGCTTCTCGGTCGGCTTCGCACAAAGCCACTTCGAACTCGGCGCTATCGCCGGCTTGATGCTGCTCTGTTACGGGTTTTTGCCTGTATACCGCAAGTTGAACCTCTATACGCTGTCGGAATATCTGGAAAAGCGGTACGACGAACGCAGCCGCATCTGCTATGCGATCATCATGGTCCTCATCATGGTTGTCGTGCAGATGGGACCGGGACTCTACATCGGCGCGCGCTCGATTTGCCTCGTGCTGGGCGGCGATGCCGTGCATGAGGTTGCCGCGGAGGGCGCCAACGAAGGCCTCACCAACATTCAGGTCAATACCAACTACTATTATGCCTTCGTCATCGCACTGGCAGTCGTCGCGGCCGCGTACACGATTCAGGGCGGATTGAAGGCGGTCATCATGACCGACGTCCTGCAGTCCATTCTGCTGTTGGCCGCCGGCCTATTAGTCGCAGTGCTCGTATTCCACCGGCTGGGAGGCTGGGGAGCCATGATGGCGCTCGATGCCGCCGAGGACGGCGCGCAGAAAATGCACCTGTATCTCCCCTCCAATCACCAGCAGCTCCCCTGGACCGGCGTGCTCACCGGATTGTTGGCGATGCACTTTTTCTATTGGGGGACCAATCAGTTCATCGTGCAGCGTGCGTTGGGGGCTCGCACCGACGCTGAAGCCCGGTTGGGGATCGTCACCGCCGGTTTCTTGAAACTCTTGATCCCCTTCTTCAGCATTTGCGGCGGCGTCGCGGCGTTTTATCTCTTCCGCCGCGAGTTGCCCGGACGCACGATTGATTCCGATGCCGTGTTCACCGAATTGGTGCTGCTGATCATTCCCGCCGGCTACGGAATCATTGGCTTGATTTCCGCCGGAGTGATCGGAGCCATTCTCTCATCGGTCGATTCGATGATGAATTCCTCGGCGACGATTGTGGCAGTCGACCTTTACCAGCGCTACATCAATCCCGAAGCCACCGATCGTCAGATGATTTGGATCGGTCGGATCGCGATTGTGGTGTTTGTGACCAGCGCCGCTTTGGTCGCCGTATTCGTCCTCGATCCCAACTCCAAGGACAACTTCTTTCTGCAGATCGCCAACTACCAAAATTATTTCACGCCCGGACTGTTGGTCGCCTTTGCGCTGGGCATGTTCTGGCGGCGAGGTACCGCTGCAGCCGGTTTTGCCGCCATCGTCGCCGGTGTCGTTTTTTCCTGGGGTGTCGAAGCCGGTTACAACAAGTTCGTCGGCTCAGACATGTCGCAACCTGTGTACGAGTTGATCCTCGACCCGGTCAAACTCGACAGCTTGACCGACAAATCCTCACTCCCTGCCGAATTGCAGAACATGAATTCCGAGCAATTGGCGGCCTATCTCAAGAATCGTTCGGACGAACTGCCGACGGTCGTCCGTTACTTCGGTCCGCAGTTGAATTTCTTCCACCGAGTCGTGTTCGTGTTGGGTCTCAGCGCCGTCGTCTACGTGCTGGTTAGTCTCGTCACGCACCGCGATCCCGAAAAGGAACGCTACGTCTGGACCGATCTGGGCGGCCATGCCCCGACCGATCTGAGCCGCGCTTTTTTGGGCATCGCCGGTTCGTTGGCCGTTTTTGCGATCTTGGGCGTCCTGATGTATCAAGCCATTCTCACGCCGCTGACCGCGGCGGTCCTGGCTTTCTCGTGGACGTTCGTGTTATTCGCCCGCGCCGCCGCCACGTCCATCGCCAAACGGGTCGCCGCCGGAGGCGAGGATGCCGGCCGGTCGCCGGCGGGACTGTGGATCACCGAAGACCGCCTCTGGGCCGGTCTGCTCAGTGGGCTGGCGGTGTTCCTGATGTTTTACTTCAAGTGAAACGCCGCCCGCCGTGCATCAGATCAACTCGTGAAGCGGTTCACCGTCTGGCAGAATTGGTGTCGGGCGTCCGCCGTGGTCCGGGAAGTGTGTGGTCAGCGGCACGCCGAGGTGCTGATACCACGTCGCCAACAAATCGTTGGGTCGCACCGGACGATGCAGCACTTCGTCCCCTTTGGTGTTCGTCGCGCCGATCACCTGCCCCATCGGCATGCCGCCGCCGGAGAGAAACACCGACATCGTGCGGCCCCAATGTTCGCGGCCCGGTTGGCCGTTAAAATTGCTCAGCCGCGGCGTGTGCGACATCTCGCCCATCACGACCAACAGCACGTCTTCCTGCAAGCCGCGGGCGTGAATATCCTCGACCAGCGCCGACACGACTTGATCGAGCACCGGCAGGCGAATCTTCATCTGTTCGAATATGTTCCACACCGATGCATGGTCGTCCCAACTGAAGGCTTTTTGTCCTGGCACGGTGGGAAAGTCGATCGACACGATCCGTGCGCCCGCCTCAACCAGCCGCCGCGCCAACAAGCAGCGCTGTCCGACGGCGTGCCGGCCATAGCGATCCCGCGTGCGGGGGTCCTCACGGCCGATGTCGAAGGCGTTCCGCGCCGCATCGCCGGTGAGCATGGCGACCGCTTTGTGATTGAATTCGTCGACCGAATCCATCATTCCCGAGGCATCCACGTCGCGGCGGTATTGATCAAACTCCTTCAGCAAGCCCAGCCGCCGCGAGAATTGTGGTTTCGTGATTCCGGTCAGCGAGGTATTCGGCACGTCGAACTTTTCCGAGTTCGGATCCGCGCTGACGAAAAACGGATTGTGTGCCGAACCGAGATAGGCGCCCCCCTGGTACCGCATGTAAGGCATTGACACTAGCGACGGCATGCCGGCGGCGCGATTTCCCAACATTCTGCCCGTCACGGCAAACAAATCGGGGTGGTCAGGAGCATACGGCGGTTGCTCAACGGCATTGCCGGGATAACCCGACATCAACGTGTGCGTGCTGTTGACGTGTCCCGGACTGTCGTGGCTCAGCGAACGGACCAGCGCGAATTTGTCCCCCAGCGCAGCCAGTTTCGGCAGATGTTCGCTGATTTCCATCCCCGGAATGTTCGTCGAAATCGGATCGAACTCGCCGCGATATTCCGGCGGCGCCTGCGGCTTGAGGTCGAACGTCTCCATGTGGCTGGGACCGCCCCACAGCCACAACAAAATCATCGACTTGCCGTTCCGCGCCGTCGGAGGCGAGGCAGTCTCAGCCCGCAGCAGATCCGCCAACCCCAAAGCGGACCACCCCACCAATCCGGATCGCAGGAACGTCCGGCGGCGCATCGTGCCGATACAAGGGACGGGAGCGGTTTGGGATCGTGTCATCTCAAAAGCACCGGCGAATTCGTTGCGAGGCAATCACCGGACCAACCGGCCATAAGCCAACGCGGGGAGCATCCAAATAAACAATCAGATTGTCGTATCAACGAAATTGCATATATCTTATCCGAAATCGTGTCGTTGACTAGTCCGAACACAAAGTTCGAGGGCTTCGAATAACCGTGGCCTCGGCAAATAATTCCTCAAGCCTGTTCCCTTACGCCACAAGCCTCCGGTACCTCTCCCGCCCTGGACTTCTCACCGCGCGTGAGATGATGTACAAGCATACCCACCGTTGATCCTAAGATCCTAAAGCGCGTCTTGTTCGGAAAACTCAGAAGGTGAAGACGATGTTGCGGATGACTTTTGCGTGTCTGGTGTTTATGGGCGCTTGTTCATTCGGCCTCGCGCCGGCAGCGGCGGCCGAAGCCGTTTCGCTCACCGAAGATTACACCAATCCTCGGGAATTCAGAGTGTCGCTGGACGCGAAG